>DASWDS010000516.1:0-9895 GCA_036395165.1 Anaeromyxobacteraceae bacterium
CTCCGCCGCGGGCCGCGCCCTCGCCCGCGAGGCCGAGTCGAAGGAGTGCGCCCTCCGGCGACTCGCCGCGCGCGCGCTCGTCGACTCCGGGAGCGCGCGCGCGGCGCCGGCGCTGCGCGACCTGGCCGGGGCGGAGCCGGAGGAGCCGGACGCCCCGGACGTCGTCGAGCGCGTGAAGCGGCTCTTCGGCACGGGGGGCCGGTGTGGCGCGGGCGACATCGCGCGGGACGGGCTGCGGTCGATCGCGGAGGCGAGGTGAGCCCCGCTCACCCGTGGACGCGAGCCACCAGAAAGGCCAGCCGGCCTGCCACGGCTTCACGTCCTCGTTCACGCCGCGCGCGTGAGCCGGTCGCGAGCGGGCTCGACGTCCTCGTGGCCGAGCGCTTCCGCCCGCTCCGTGGCCTTCGCGTCGGGCTCGTGTGCAATCCGACCACGGTCGACGCGCGGCTCCGCCACGGCGCGGACCTCCTGCACGGCGCGCCCGGGGTGCGGCTGGCGTTGCTCCTCGGCCCCGAGCACGGCATCCGCGGCGACGCCCAGTACATGGCCGCGGTGCCGGAGGAACGCGACGCGCGCACCGGCCTCCCGGCGATCTCCCTCTATGGGGCTACACGCGACTCCCTGGCGCCCCGCTCCCAGCAGCTCGCCGCGCTCGACGCGCTCGTGTTCGACATCCAGGACGTAGGTGCGCGGTATTACACGTATCAAGCGACGATGATGCTGTGCATGGAAGCGGCAGCGAAGGCGCGGCTCCGCTTCGTCGTGCTCGACCGCCCGAACCCGATCGGGGGTATGGGCGTCGAGGGCCCGAGGCTCACGCCAGGGTTCGAGAGCTTCTGCGGGCTGCACGACCTCGCGCCGCGGCACGGGATGACCGTCGGTGAGCTGGCGGCTTTGTTTCGCGTCGAGCGCGGACTCGACGACCTCGATCTCGCCGTGATCGAGTGCCGCGGGTGGCGGCGCGGGATGCATCAGCGTGAGACCGGGTTGCCGTGGGTCCTTCCGTCGCCCAACATGCCGACCCCCGAGACGGCGCTCGTGTATCCGGGGATGTGCCTGCTCGAGGGCACGAACCTGTCGGAAGGACGAGGCACGACGCGGCCGTTCGAAGTCTTCGGCGCGCCCTGGCTCGATTCGGATCGCCTGGTGGACGCGCTCGGCGAGCTGCGGCTCCCCGGTGTCCGCTTCCGGCCGGTGAGCTTCGTCCCGACCTTCGACAAGCACGCTGGCGTGCGCTGCCACGGGGCGGAGCTGTTCGTCGTCGAACGCGAGTCGTTCCGGCCGTTTCTGACCGGCGTGGCCTGTGTCGCGGCCGCGCGCCGACTCGCGCCGGAGGCGTTCGCCTGGCGGACGGAGGCGTACGAGTTCGTGGAGGGGATCCCCGCCTTCGACCTCCTCTGCGGATCGGCGCGCGAACGGCGGGCGATCGAGGCGGGCGCGCCCCTCGCCGATCTCGCGCGCTCCTGGGTGCCGGAGGAACGTGCCTTCGCTAGAAGACGTCGGCAATTCCTCCGGTATCGCGATTAGGATAGGCTTCGCCAGGTGCGGATCGGGCTCGCGAGCGACTCCTGCGGGAACACCGCGCTGCTCGTGCGCGCACTGGACGCGCTCGACGCGGCCGGTGCCGACCGCATCTTCTTCCTGGGCGCGCGTTTCACGGACGTCGACGCCGCCATGGCCGCGCGCGCGCAGAGCGCACCGAGCACCGGCGCACCGCCTCCGCCGGCAGGCGAGGATGAGGCGTTTCTTCGAGAGGTCGAAGGGGAGCTGCGCTCCCGCATCGAGACGGCCGCCACCCGCGTGGGCCGGATCGTCCGGATCGCCAGCCGCAGCTGTCGAGAGCGCGCACCCTCTGCGCCCGGGAAGCTGCTCGAGATGGTCGGGGGGGCGCTCTGCTGCCTCGTGCACGACAAGGCCGACCTGACCCGCGACGACATCGCGAATGCCACGTTCCTATTTCACGGGAACGCGGACGCGCCTGCCCTCGTGCGGTTCGGGCCGCGCTACTTCGTCACGCCGGGGCACCTGCGGGCCAGCGCGCCCGCCGATCGGCCGGCCACGTGGGCCGTGCTGGAGTTCGAGTCCGAGCGCGTCGAGCTCGTGGTCTACGGAGAGGACGGCCGGGAGCGCGAGCGTCTCAGGGAGGAGGTCGTCGCGGCCCCCGGTGCGCGCGTGAAGGTGCGCTGATGGCGGGGCGCAGGCGCGAAGTGGCCATCCTGGGGGGCTCGTTCAACCCGCCGCACGTGGCGCACCTCATGGCCGCCTACTGGGCGCTCGCCACGCAGGGAGTGGACGAGGTCTGGCTGTTGCCCTCGTTCCAGCACCCGTTCGGAAAGGCGCTCGCGTCGTTCGAGGACCGCGTGCGGATGTGCGAGCTCGCAGCCGGGGCGCTGCGCGGCGTCCACGTCTGCACGGCGGAGGAGGAGCTGGCGAACGACCCGCTGGTTGGGAAGACCGCAAGGACGCTGGAGCATCTCACCTCGAAGCATCCCACGCTGCGGTTCGCGCTCATGATCGGGACGGACATCCTGGGCGAAACCGACAAATGGTACCGGTGGGCGCGGGTGAAGGAGCTCGCTCGCATCATCGTCGTCGGCCGCCAGGGCCACCCCTCCGGTGCCGGGCAAAATCCCTTGTTGCCACCGGTCTCCAGCACGGACATCCGGCAGCGCCTTCACAGAGGCGAGGACGTCTCGGCGCTCGTCCCAGCGAAGGTGCTGCGCTACATCGCTGAACGTTCTCTCTATGGATGATTGTTTCGGCCGGCGAGGTTCGCTGCATCCGCATGCAGCCACACGGAGCGCGAGGAGATCGCATCTCTGGCGAAGCTCAGCGATCTCGAGCGCGCGGAGCGCCACATCTCCGCGCCGCATCGCATGCCGAGCGAGCTCCACGCCCAACCTGTGCGGAGTGCGCGAGCCGGGGGCCTGCATCGCCGCCCCGGAGCCCGCGGCGGTTTCAAGACGACGGTGAAAGGCCGCACGCCATGGCTCGCGCGGCCGTCCAGGACGGATCGCCGACGAACGGCCCGATCACGAGATCGGATCGCCACACCACGAAAGGCTGGATGAGCTTGGTCGCGAACAGGTGCACGTACGCCTTGCGGCGTTGCGCGGGCGTGTCGCCGAGCGCGAGGTACTCCGGTGCATCGGTGATGAGCGCGTTCCTTCTCACCGAACGCGTAATGCCGATAGCTCGACCATGCCCACTCCTTGGCTGAGTCGACGAGGCGCGCGCGCACCGGGTTCACGTCACCGTATCTCATCACGTTGAGCTGGTGCTCACCATCCTGCACAGTAGGTGAAGTCATCCGGTCCATCACGACCTGCCCGCGAGCGCGGTGGACCTTGTTGTGAAATCTGGCGAACCGATGGTTCACGACTTGCCAGAACTTGCTGAATTCCTTCTGGCCCTTCGTGGACCTGCACTGAACGTGCGGGTGCGTGTTCATGATCGAGTACGAGTTGATCTCGATCCCGTGCTCGTCCTTGTGCTCGGTCAGGAGCGCGAGGAACTTCTCCTTCGCCTCGGGCGTTCCCAGCGCGTGCGAGAAGTTGTGGCTGCGCCACGTGCAATGGTTGACCGAGTTCTCGCCGACGAGGTGTTTGCGTGGTACGCGCGCCACGCCCGCCCGAAGAGCAAGGCGCGCGCCAACTTGATTTCGCCAGCGCCTTGCGGCGCGCAGGTCTCCCCAGGAGCGCATTCCGCGGACGGTAGGTCCGTACAGCGGACGACGTTCAGGTCTCGTCGGCTTCTCCCGGCACCCGGCGCGCCAGGCGCGCCGGGGGCGCGGCGCGCGGGCCGGAAACCGCGAACTCGAGGGCACCGTTTCGGGCGACGACCTCGACGACGTCGCCAGGCTGGTAAACGCCAGCGAGGATCCGCTCCGCGAGCTCCGCCTCGACGAGCCGCTGCACGGCGGAGCGCATGGGTCGCGCCCCGAGCGCCGCGTCGTATCCGCCGTTCACGAGCAGGTGCTCCGCGACGTCGTCCCCGGCAATGAACCGGATCTTTCGCTCCGCGAAGAGCCGCGCAGACGACTCCGCTAGCAGGAGCTGCGCCACGCGCCGGACGGCCTCACGGGTGAGCGGCGGAAAGAAGATGCGCTCATCGAGCCTGTTCCAGAGCTCGGGTGGGAGCGCGCCACGCGCCGCCGCGAGCGCCTGATCCTCGCGCGAGCCGGCCTGCGCGCTCGCCCCGAATCCCATCACGCCCGACGACGCGCGAGTCGCCTCGAAGCTGCCGAGGTTCGACGTCAGGACTACGACCGTGTTGCAGAAATCGACCTGCCGCCCGCGCCCGTCGGTCAGCCGGCCCTCCTCCAGGACCTGAAGGAGCAGCATGAGGACGTCGCGGTGCGCCTTGTCGATCTCGTCTAGCACGACCACGCTCGCCGGGCGCCGGCGCACTGCGTCCGTGAGCTGGCCGCCTTCGCCGTACCCGACGTAGCCGGGTGCGGCGCCCACGAGCCGCGCCACCCCGGTCGCCTCCGCGCACTCGCTCATGTCGATGCACACGAGCGCGTCCGAGCTGCCGTAGAGCGTATCCGCGAGCGCGCGCGCCAGCTCCGTCTTTCCCACGCCTGTCGGACCGAGGAAGAGGAAGCTCCCCATCGGCCGCCGCGAGGCGAAGCCCGCGTAGTTGCGGCGCAGCACCGCGGTGATGCGCTGGATCGCCTCCGGATGGCCGACCACGCGCTCCGACAGGACGCGCCCGACTCCGAGCACCCGATCGCGGTCCGAGGCGACGAGGCGCGATTCCGGGATCCCCGCCATCTTCGCCACCACCCGCGCCACCTGGACGGCGTCGACCTCGACGAGGCCCTCGCGCCTTGCCCGGGACCCTGCGAGGTCGAGCGCCGCCACCGCCTTGTCCGGCAGGAAACGATCGGTGACGTAGCGCGCGGTCAGCGACGCCGCGGCCTCCATCGCGTCCTTCGCGTACTCGACGCGGTGGTGCTGCTCGTAACGCCCGACGAGGCCCTGGAGGATGCGGATGGTGTCCGCGACCGATGGCTCGCGGACGAGCACCGGCGTGAAGCGCCGCTCGAGCGCCGGATCCTTCTCGATGTGCTGCCGGTATTCGTCGTGGGTGGTCGCTCCGATGCAGGGGAACTCGCCGCGTGCGAGTGCCGCCTTCAGCTCGTTCGCCGCATCTTGGGGCCCGTCACCGGTGGAGCCCGCGCCCATGATGGTGTGGATCTCGTCGATGAAGACGGTGACGCGGCCACCCGCGCGCCGGACCTCGTCCTTGATGCCGTTGAGCTTCTCCGAGAACGAGCCGCGGAGCTGCGTTCCGGCGAGGACGCTCGCCATGTCGATCTCGACGACCAGCTTCTCGGGCCCGCGCTCCACGAGGAGGCGCTGCGCGATCCCCTCGACGATGGCAGTCTTGCCGACCCCTGGCTCCCCCACGAGGAGAGGGTTGTTCGTACGGCGCTTGCCGAGGATGTCGATCGCTTCCTCGACCTCGCGCTCGCGGCCGACGAGCGGATCGAGCCGGTGTGACGCGGCGAGCTCGGTGAGGTTTCGTCCCAGGGACGAGAGCCACGGAAATGCTTCGGCGTCGAGCGAGTAGGGGGAGACAGGCCGCGAGAACGGCACCGGTGTTGCTCCCGGCAGCGCGGCGGCGGGGCGCGCCACGGGCGGGGGCGTGGGGATGCGAGAGTGAGCATCGGGCGTCATCGCCGGAGGGCTCGCGGCCGGCGGCGACGTTCTCGCCGGCATGGGCGTTGGTCGAAGAGCCTTCACGGATTGTGGCGCGAGCTCGCGAAGACGCCGCGGCATGCGGCTCGTGAAATAGGAGAGCGCCACGTTCCGAAGCGTGGCGAGCTGCAGCCCGCAGGCGGCGAGGAGCTGGTGGGCAGCGGAGGAGCGAACGCGGCTCATCGCGATGAGCAGGTGAAGGCAGTCCACCTCCTCGGCGCCGACGCCCACCGCGACCTCGCGGGCGCGCTCGCGCAGCTCGCGCTCGATCCCGTCTGGCTCCTTCGGCTTTTCCGTCATCGCCGCGAGGATCCTGTCCTCGTCGATCCCTCTGTCGCGGAGCAGCAGCTCGGCGCGGTTCGGGATGGTGAAGAACCCCAGCAGCTGGTGTGCGCTCGTGAGGCTCTGGTTCACGCTCCGAGCGATGTCCTGTGCCTCGGCGAGGACCTGCGCGAGCTCGATCGAATCGATGACGTGCGGCATCGAAGCGACGATGCGATATCGGTTCTAACCCGTCAATTTTTCGACCGGATCGCCACTGGGATGATTTGTCCGGCACCATTCATTCGAGCCCGCGCTCCCAGAGCTCCTCCTCGTCGAGCCCGAGGAAGTGCCCGACCTCGTGAATGAGCGTGATGCCGATCTGCTCGATGAGCTCCCGGCGATCCCGTGCGAAGCGCTCGAGGTTCCGCTGGTACAGCACGATGCTCGACGGGAAATGGCTCCACGGGTCCATGGACGCCTTCTGGCCCAGCGGCGCGCCCCGAAAGATCCCCAGGATCGAGGGGGAGAGGGGAGGGTCGGAAGCGAGCAGGTCGTCCGTCGCGGGCAGATCCTCGACCGCGATGGCGACGTTGGAGAGATAGGTGCGAACGGCCTCCGGGAGCGCGGCGAGCGCATCCTCGACGGCGCTGTCGAACGCCTCGGGCGAGAGCTCGACCGGCTCAGGAAACTCGTCGCGATCGAGCCGGCGCGCCCGCGCAAACCGCCGTCCTGCCTCGTCTTCGTCGCCCTGGCGCTCCGCGATGAGTCCGAGCGTGTGGTGCGCCCACGCCTCGTCCGGCACCACGCGCGTGAGCTGGAGGAGCTGCGCGCGCGCGTCGTCGAATCGGCAAAGCTCGTAGAGCGCGAATCCTCGCTCGAGCTGCGCGTCCAGGTCCTCCGGGCGAGCGGTGAGCGCCGCGTCGAGGCGCGCGAGCGCCTCCTTGGCATAGCCGAGCTGCGAGAGCGCCATGCCCTCGAGGAGCGCGAGCTCGGCGGCCGCGTCGTCGTCCCGGGCGCGCCGGGCCAGCTTCGCGCCGCGCCGAGCGAGATCGAGACCGCGCTCGAGCCAGTCGCGATCCGCGTCCGGCTCCTGAAGCCGGCTGACGTAGAAGTCGGCCGCCCCGGTCAGCAGGTCGAGGTCGTCGGGATCCGCCGCGAGCGCCTCCTCGTACGCCGCTCGCGCCGCGTCGAGACGGCCGAGCTCCGCAAGCGCCGCCGCGCGGAAGTGCAAGGCCGGCACGTGCCCGGGCGTTCGCGCCCTCGCCGCCTCGGCGCGCTCGAGCGCGCCGCAGAGATCGCCTTGCTCGAAACGCTCCGCGGCCTCGTCGACGAGTCGCTCGGTTTCAGCGGCGCTCTCGTCTGGTTGGCGCATGCGCCGTTCGAGGTAGCGGTGGCCTCGCCGCATGTCAACGCGCAGGACGGCGCGCCGTGCGCCGAGCCATCGCTTGACCGGGTCGGCGCCGCGATTATGTTAGCGCACGCCGCCGCCGAGCGCCAGCGGCGGTGCCATGCAAGTCCTCGTGGTTATTACGCTTCTGGAGAAAGGAGCGCATCGATGCCCGCCAAGGAGATCGCTTTCCATCAGGGTGCGCGCGACGCCATCCTGCGGGGGGTGCAGACCCTCGCCGAGGCCGTGGCGGTGACCCTTGGGCCCAGGGGCCGCAACGTCGTCATCGAGAAGAGCTTCGGCTCCCCCACGATCACCAAGGACGGCGTGACGGTCGCGAAGGAGATCGAGCTCGAGCCGAAGTTCGAGAACATGGGTGCCCAGATGGTTCGCGAGGTCGCCTCGAGGACTTCCGACAAGGCAGGTGACGGCACCACGACCGCGACGGTGCTCGCGCGCGCCGTGTACGAGGAGGGCCTTCGCCTCGTCGCGTCCGGTCACAACCCGATGGACCTGAAGCGCGGCATCGACAAGGCGGTGGAGGTCATCGTCGCCCAGCTCGAGAAGATGTCGAAGCCGACCGCCGGCAAGAAGGACATCGCCCAGGTGGGGTCCATCAGCGCGAACGGCGACGAGACGATCGGCAACATCATCGCCGAGGCGATGGACAAGGTCGGGAAGGAGGGCGTCATCACGGTGGAGGAGGCGAAGGGCCTCGAGACCACGCTCGAGGTGGTCGAGGGCATGCAGTTCGACCGCGGCTACGTTTCTCCCTACTTCGTCACGAATCCGGAGCGGATGGAGGCGGTGCTCGACGATCCATACCTCCTCGTGACCGAAAAGAAGATCTCGGCCATGGCGGACCTCGTGCCGGTCCTCGAGCAGGTGGCCCGCTCGGGCAAGCCGCTCCTCATCATCGCCGAGGACGTCGACGGCGAGGCGCTCGCGACGCTGGTCGTGAACCGGCTGCGCGGCAGCCTTCAAGTTTGCGCGGTGAAGGCGCCCGGATTCGGCGATCGGCGGAAGGAGATGCTGAAGGACATCGCGACGCTCGCCGGGGCGGAGGTGGTGGCTGACGAGCTCGGGAAGAAGCTCGACCAGCTCACGCTGAAGGAGCTCGGGCGCGCGAAGCGGGTGACCGTCGACAAGGACGACACGACCATCGTCGACGGCGCCGGCAAGCGCTCCGACGTCGAGGCGCGCATCAAGCTCATCCGAGGCCAGATCGAGGACACGACGAGCGACTACGACCGGGAGAAGCTGCAGGAGCGGCTCGCGAAGCTGGTAGGCGGCGTGGCGGTCATCAGCGTCGGCGCGGCGACCGAGACAGAGATGAAGGAGAAGAAGGCGCGCGTCGAGGATGCGCTCCATGCGACGCGGGCCGCGGTCGAGGAGGGGATCGTCCCGGGCGGTGGCGTCGCTTACCTGCGCTGCCTGACCGCGCTCGGCCGGGTGAAGGTCGCGGCCGACACGGACGAGCGGTTCGGCGTCGAGATCGTGCGCAAGGCGCTCGAGCACCCCACAAGGCGAATCGCGGAGAACGCCGGCTGGGATGGCGCGTTGGTCATCCATAAGATCCGCGATGGCGCGGGGGCATTCGGGTTCAACGCGGCGAGCGAGGCCTTCGAGGATCTCGAGAAGGCAGGCGTCATCGACCCGACCAAGGTCGAGCGCACGGCGTTGCAGAACGCCGCGTCGGTCGCGAGCCTGCTCCTCACGACCGAGGCGATGATCGCGGAGAAGCCAAAGAAGAGGAAGCCGATCGGCGGTGCCGGACGAATGGGCGGCGGCGACATGGACGACATGGACATGGACTACTGACGCGACATGGACTCCTGGCGCCCTGACGCGTCGCGTCATTATTGCCGCAGCGCGTCAGTGGCGCGCGCTATCGGATCCGGCTAAACTGATTTGCAGCAAGCCGGCGAGGTCGAGCCGGGCGTCTTACGGCGAGGGCAACCGCCACTACGCGCTGGTCCGGGCGGAACCCGGATGTCGTCGCCGACGGGGCCCCAGGGTGAATCCTGGGGCCCCGTGTTTTTTTTGGTTTTTCCCGCTGAGCGCGATCATTCGGGGCGGCGCGGTCGGTGAGCTCTTCCTCCACAGGTCCATCGCGCGCGAGTTCCTCCCGCAAGTTCCTCCGGCACCGGTCGCGCCGGCACCGGTCGCGGCACCAGTCGCCCGCGAGTTCCTCCGGCAGCGGTCGTCGAGCACCGGTCGTCCTCGCGAGCTCCTCCGGCACCCGCTGCGGGCACCCGCTGCGGCGCGGCCCGCGCCGAGTTCCTCCGGCACCAGTGGGCGCTGCGCTCCGCGCTGCGAGCCCTCATCCCGGGGGAGCGAGCGCCGCTCCCCCCAGACCCCCCAGCGCGGGTTTGGAAAGGGCGAAACCCGAATCTGGCCGCTACCCTCGGATGCCCTCAACGCGCGGGGACGGGCGGCAGGTCTCGCGACGCGATGTACACCACGTTTCGCGTCGACCGCTTCCCCCGGTACATCGCCCGGTCGGCGAGGTCGAGGACCTCGTCCTTTCGGGTCGTGT
>DASWDS010000517.1:0-9645 GCA_036395165.1 Anaeromyxobacteraceae bacterium
CAAGCCGGGGCACGAGGTCGAGGCCTCTCTCTCGCTCGAGCTTCAGATCGCAGAAGACGAGGTCCACCGGGTGCTGCCGTACGAGGCGCAGCGCCTCGCGCCCGGAGGCGGCCTGCTCCACCGAGCAGCCCAACCCTTCCAGGCACAGCGCGAGCGTCCGCCGGATGCTCGGGTCGTCGTCCACGACGAGCGTGCGGAGCGTCGCCGGTGAGGCGCCGTCGGCGGGGCCTTTGGAGGAGGGATGCGAGGGCTGCGCGCGTGGCATCGCAGTTGCTATGGGTCCGTATCGCCCGGATGGCGATGATGCGACACCTGATTACCGGATCCAACCGCCGCCGCAAAGCGAACGGACAGGAGGGCTCCCCCACGTGAACTTCCGGCGCCAGCTGCTCCTCGCTCAGGCTCCGCTCGCCGCCGCCCTGCTGCTCGTGGGCGCCGCGTCGCTGCGGACGGTCTCGCGGCTCGGGGAGAGCTCGAAGAACATCCTCAAGGACAACTACCGCAGCGCGCTCGCCGCCCAGCGCATGGCCGCCGCGCTCGACCTCATGGATCGCGACGCCCTCCTGCGCGCTGCGGGGCGTGCGCCGACCGCGCCCCCGTCCGCGCACCGCGCACGCTTCGACGCGGAGCTCGGGCTCCAGCGCGGGAACATCACCGAAGCCGGCGAGGCGGTCGCGACGCAGCGCCTGCACACGGCGTGGGAGGCCTACCAGCGCGCCGCCGACGCGGCGGACTCGACCACCGATCCCCTGGCCGCCTACCTGGGGTCCCTCCAGCAGGCCTCGGCCGCCGTGCGCGCGGCCACCGACGAGATCCTGGCCGTGAACCAGGAGGCCATGGTGCGGAAGAGCGAGGTGGCCGAGCTCATCTCGCGAAGGCTCCTCCAGATCATGCTGGCGGCGACGCTGGGCGCGCTCGGGCTCGGCCTGCTCGCGTCCTCCGTCCTGACGGCCCACATGGTGCGGCCGCTCTCCGCGCTGGCGCACGCCGTGCGGCGGTTCGGCCACGGGGAGCTGCAGGCGCGGGTGCGGCCTCGCGGCGAGGGCGAGATCGCCGACGTCGGCCGCGAGTTCGACGCCATGGCCGACCGGCTGGAGCGCTACCGGAGGAGCTCGCTCGGGGAGCTCCTCCAGGCGCAGCAGGAGGCCCAGGCCGCCATCGACAGCCTCCCCGACCCGGTCATGATCCTGGACGTCCGCGGCATCGTGCTGAACCTCAACCGCGCAGCCGAGTCGCTCCTGCGGCTCGGCCCGGGAGAGGGCGTGGGCCAGCCCGTCCACGTGCTCGAGCCCGCGCTGCGCGACCGCCTGGACGCCATCCGTGCCCACGTCCTCGAAGGCAGGGGCCCCTTCGTGCCGCGCAGCCTCGACGAAGCGGTCCGCATCGATCTCGCAGACGGCCCGCGCCGGCTCCTGCCGCGCGCGACGGCGCTCTACTCGGCGGAGCGGACCGTGACGGGCGTGACGATCGTGCTGCAGGACGTGACGCGGCTGGTGAGGTTCGACGAGCTGAAGAACGACCTCGTCGCGACCGTGGCGCACGAGTTCCGCACCCCGCTCACGGCGCTGCAGATGGCGATCCACATGTGCGCCGAGGAGGCGGCCGGGCCGCTCACCGAACAGCAGGCCGATCTCATGGCGGGGGCGCGCAAGGATTGCGAGCGGCTGCAGGCGATCACGGACGACATCCTGGACCTGTCGCGCATCCAGGCGGGACACATCCAGATCGAGGCGCGCGCCGCGGACGGCCGGGCTCTCGTCTCGCAGGCGGCGTCGGCGATCGAGGCGACGGCGCGGGCGGCCGGCGTCGAGCTGACGATCGAGGTCCCCCAGGAGCCGCTGCCCGTGCTCGCCGATCCCGAGCGGATCGAGGTCGTGCTCGCGAACCTCCTCGGGAACGCGGTGCGCTACACCCCGCCGGCGGGCCGCATCGTCGCCGCCGTGAAGGGCGCCGGCGCGTCTGCCCGGTTCGAGGTGCGCGACACGGGCGGCGGCGTCCCGGCGCCCTACCAGGAGCGCATCTTCGAGCGGTTCTTCCAGGTGCCGGGCGCGAGGCGCGGCGGCCTCGGGCTCGGCCTCTACATCTCGCGCGAGATCGTGCAAGCGCACGGCGGGACCATGGGCGTCGAGACCGAGCCGGGCCGAGGCAGCACCTTCTGGTTCACGTTGCCGGCGGCCCGCCCGCTGGCGCCGTAGCGGCCCAACGGGTTTCGCCACGGGTCGGAAGATGGGCAAGCCCCAGTGAACGCCAACCCTCTCCCCGGCCCTCTCCCTTCCAGGGAGAGGGGGACCGAGCCCGCTCAGCTCCGGCTGGTCCGCAGCGCGTCGCCGAGCTCGTTCCCCGGGCCCCCGCCGCCGGTGCCGCGCGGGAAGTGCTCGGCGAGCTTCTCGCCGCAGAGCGCGATGGCGTCGCGGAAACCCGCCGCGGGATCGCCGCGGCGCATGCCGGCGACGAGCGCGTCGAGCGCGCGCTGCCACTCGGCGTCGCCCATCCTGGCGTGGATGCCGTGATCGCCGAGGACCACAGCGCGGCGCTCGAAGAGCGACGCGAACACGAGGACGCCCGTCCCCTGCTCGGTCCGGTGGAGCCCGTGCTCGTGGAAGGCGCGGAGCGCCCGCTCGCGCGTGGCGAGGTCGAGCTCGGCGCGTCCGGCGAGGAGCCGCTCGACGGGATCCCAGAGCGCGACGAGCGCTCCCAGGCCTCCCGCCGCGAGCTGCACGATGGGCAGCTCGGAGAGCGTGAGCGGCAGCCGTAGCGCGAGGACGGCGGCCGTGGCGAGCGCGGCCCCGAGCAGCGCGCCGCGGTACCTCGCCTCGGGATAGCCCGCCGACTTCTCGACCACGACGGGCACGATCTGCCCCGTGCTGCGCGCCTCCGCGTCGCGGACGGCGGCCTCGATGCGCGCGCGGGCGTCCGCGCCGAAGAGCTCATCCAGCATCTCGTCCCTCACCAGCTTCCCGACGCGCCGCCACCGCCGGAGCTCCCGCCGCCGCCGCTCCAGCCACCACCTCCACCACCGCCACCCCATCCGCCACCGCCGCTCCACCCTCCACCGCCCCACCCGCCGTACCCGAAGCGGCGGCGCCGCGGCCCGAACCCGCTCAGCATCCGCACGAACAGGAACACGATGAAGATCGCGACCATCGCGAGCGTGCCGAGCCCCCCGGCGGGCGACGGCCGCGCCGCGCGGCGGGCGGCCATCGCCTCCGGCAGGGCGCCGAGCGCGGTCAGGATCTCGACGCCCGCGTGGTAGAGCCCCTCGCCGAAGCGGCCCTCGCGGAAGGCGGGCGTGAGGGTGCCGCGGATCACCCGTCCCGCCTGCGCGTCGGTGAGCGGGCCCTCGTTTCCATAGCCAGTCTCGATCTTGATCTTCCGGTCCTCGCGCGCGACGAGGACGAGGACGCCGTTGTCCTTGCCCTTCTCGCCGAGCTTCCACGCCTCGAAGACGCGGACGGCGAAGCCCTCCACGTCCTCGCCGTCGAGCGTGCGGACGAGCAGGTACTGGAGCTGGGCGCGATGGTCGGGGCCCTGCTCCCAGGCGGCGCGGCAGAGCGCCTCGAGGCGCCTGCGATCGCCGGCGTCGAGGAGCCCCGCCTCGTCCACGACCGGCCCCGTGAGCGCCGGCACGTCACGCGCGGCGGCGGGGAGGGCCGTCGCGAGCAGGAGGACGGTCATCGCCATCCAGTGGCCGCCAACCCTCTCCCCGGCCCTCCCGCTTCCAGGGGGAGGGAGATCGCGAGGCCCTCGCCTCAGAACTTCACCTTCGGCGCCTGCTCCGCGTTGGCCGTCGTGGCGGAGAACTGCGGCTTGGGCTGCTTCTTGTACAGCATCGAGTTCGTCCAGCTCGTCGGCGGTACCGTCACGAGATTGTTGAACTGCTGCACCGAGTCGATGTAGCGGCGCCGAGCGACGGCGATGCGGTTCTCCGTCCCCTCCAGCTGGACCTGGAGGTCACGGAAGTTCTCGTTCGCCTTGAGCTGCGGATAGGCCTCCGCGACCGCCATGAGGCGCCCGAGGGCGCTGCGCAGCCCTGCCTGCGCGTCCTCGAACCTCTTCAGATTTTCGGGCGTGAGGTCGCTCACGTTGAGCTGGACCTGCGTCGCCTTCGCGCGCGCGGCCATGACGCCCTCCAGCGTCTCGCGCTCGTGCGTGGCGTAGCCCTTCACCGTCTCGACCAGGTTCGGGACGAGGTCGGCGCGGCGCTGGTACTGGTTCTGCACCTCGCCCCACGCGGCGGACACGCCGTTCTCGCTCTGGGGGATGGACTGGAAGCCGCACCCGCTGGCAGCAAGACCGAGCGCGAGCGCGGCGGCGACCGGGAGCACCCTCTTGGACGTCGTCATGGCGTGAGGGTAACGCCGCTCCGCGGACTGTAAAGTGAAACCGGACATGGACATGGACGGCCCCTCCGGCTGGCAGGTCTATTACCGCATCATCCGGCGCATCCCGCGCGGCAAGGTGGCCACCTACGCCCAGGTGGCACTGCTCGCAGGGAACCCGCGCGCGGCGCGCCACGTCGGATTCGCGCTGGCAGCGCTGAAGGGCAGCTCGACGCGCCTGCCCTGGCACCGCATCCTCGGACGGCGCTCGGCGAAGGCGGCGGGCATCTCGATCCGCGACCCGGTCGGCGCCGCCGCGCAGCGCGACCTGCTCGAGCGGGAGGGTGTCGCCGTGGACGAGCGCGGGCGAGTGTCGCTGGAGCGGTTCGGCTGGCGGCCGCGCGGCGCGCGCCGTCCGAGCGCCAGAGGCTAGCCGATCTTCACCGGCCGCACGCCCCATATCTCGTCCGCGTACTGGCCGATGGTGCGGTCGGAGGAGAACTTTCCGGTCCTCGCGACGTTCAGGATGGCCATCCGCGTCCAGCGCTCGGGGTCGAGGTACGCCTGCGAGACCGCCTCCTGGCACTGGACGTACGCCGCGAAGTCGGCCAGGCAGAGGTAGGGATCGCCGCCGTTGAGGAGCGAGTCCACCACCGGCTGGAAGAGGCGCGGCTGCCCGGGCGAGAAGGTGACGCCCGCGATGGCGTCCACCACCGCCTTGAGCTCGCGGCTCTGCCGGTAGCACTCCCAGGGGTTGTAGCCGCGGCGCTTCAGCTCCTTCACCTGCTCCACCGTCAGCCCGAAGAGGAAGAAGTTCTCCGGGCCGACCTCCTCGCGGATCTCCACGTTCGCGCCGTCGAGCGTCCCGATGGTGAGCGCGCCGTTCATCGCGAACTTCATGTTGCCGGTGCCCGACGCCTCCTTGCCCGCGGTCGAGATCTGCTCGGAGAGGTCCGCCGCGGGGAAGATCCGCTCCGCCAGCGACACGCGGTAGTTCTTCATGAAGACGACCGCGATGCGCCCGCGCACGTCGATGTCGTGGTTCACCACCTCGGCGACCGAGTTGATGAGCTTGATGTGCCACTTCGCCATCGCGTAGCCGGGCGCCGCCTTCGCCCCGAAGATGTAGGTGCGCGGGACCGGCGCGTACGACGGGTCGGCCTTCATCCGGAGGTACTGCGCCACGATGTGCAGCACGTTGAGGAGCTGCCGCTTGTACTCGTGCAGGCGCTTCACCTGCACGTCGAACATCGAGTCGACGTCCACCGTGATGCCGTTCTCGCGCTGGATGATGGCGGCGAGCTGCTCCTTGTTGGCGCGCTTCACGTCGCGGAAGCGCCGCCGGAAGGCGGCGTCGTCCGCGAGCGGCACGAGCCGGCGCAGCTCGTCGACGTCGGTCTCCCAGCCTGGCCCGATCACCTCCGTGATCATGCGCGCCAGCTCCGGGTTCGCCTGGAGCATCCAGCGCCGCGGGGTCACGCCGTTCGTCTTGTTGTTGAAGCGCTCCGGCCAGAGCTCGTGGAAGTCCTTGAACAGGTCGGACTTCAGGAGCTCGGTATGCAGGGCGGCGACGCCGTTCACGGAGCGCGAGCCGATGACGGCGAGGTTCGCCATGCGGACCTGGCGCACCGGCCCCTCCTCGATGATCGACATGCGGCCCGCGGCGCCGGGATCGACCCCCGGCCGGTCGCGCACGCTCGCGAGGAAGCGTCGGTCGATCTCCTGGATCACCTCGAGGTGGCGCGGCAGCACGCGCCCGAAGAGCTCCACCGGCCAGCGCTCGAGCGCCTCCGGCAGGAGCGTGTGGTTCGTGTAGCCGAAGACGCTCCGGCCCAGCTCCCACGCGCCGTCCCACTCGAAGCCCTGCTCGTCCACCAGCACGCGCATGAGCTCCGCGATGGCGATGGCGGGGTGCGTGTCGTTGAGCTGGATCGCCACCTTGTCCGCGAACGTGTCGAAGCCCTCGTGCACCTTGAGATGCCGGTTCACGATGTCGTGGATGGAGCAGGCCACGAAGAAGTACTGCTGCTGGAGCCGCAGCTCCTTGCCCATGACGGTGAGGTCGTTCGGGTAGAGGACCTTCGAGATGTTCTCGGAGAGGTTCTTCTCCTCGACCGCGGCGAGGTAGTCGCCGCGGTTGAAGTCGGCGAGGTCGAGCTCGGTGTGGGCGCGGGCGCGCCAGAGCCGGAGGGTGTTCACCGTGCCGTTGCGATAGCCGGCGATGGGCACGTCGAAGGGGGTCCCGAGCACGTGCCGCGCGTCGAGCCAGCGCACGCGGTACTTGCCGTGCTCGTCGTAACCTCCCTCGGTGCGCCCGTAGAACGCCACCGGCCACTCGTACTCGGGGCGCGCGACCTCCCAGGCATTCCCGTACCGGAGCCACTCCTCGGGCCGCTCCACCTGCCAGCCGTCGCGGATGTCCTGGTCGAAGATGCCGAACTCGTAGCGGATGCCGTAGCCGTAGGCCGGCAGCGCGAGGGTCGCCATCGAGTCGAGGAAGCAGGCGGCGAGCCGGCCCAGGCCGCCGTTGCCGAGCCCCGCGTCGGGCTCCTCGCCGAAGAGATCGGCGACCTCGATCCCGATGGCGGCGAGCGCGTCGCGAACGCCGTCGTACAGGCCCAAGTTGATGAGGTTGTTCTCGAGCGCCTTCCCCATGAGGAACTCGAGCGAGAGATAGTAGACGCGCTTCGCGTCGGTCCGGTAGTAGGCCTGCTGCGTCTGGATCCAGCGCCGCATCAGGCGGTCGCGGACGCTGTAAGCGAGCGCGAAGTAGCGGTCGAGCGCGGTGGCGGAGTGCTCGTCCTTGCCCTGCGAGAATTGTAGATGATCGAGGAAGGAGCGCCGGAGCGAGTCGACGTCGGTCGCGGTGCGGGTGTTGGGGAGGTCGCGGGCGCGCTCCAGCGCGCGCGCCTCTGCGGCGGTGGACTTGGTGGGGGGCGGCATGTCGTCGGTGGTCCCTCGTCGCTACTTCTTCGGCTCGACCATGGCCTGCGCCAGCTCGGCGTAGAGGTGGATGGCGCTCCTCGTCGCCTTCTCGAAGTCTCCGAGGTGCAGGCTCTCGTTCTCGGAGTGGGCGTTCGTGTAGGGATCCTCGACGCCGATGAGGAGCGCCGGGACGCCACCCAGCTCCTTCGCGAAGGGCTCGACGAACCCGATGGACCCGCCGCAGCCGATCGCGAGCGCCTCGCGCCCGTAACCCTGCTCGAGCGCCCTGAACGCCGCGCGGAAGGCAGGGTGCGACGTGTCCGTCTTCCAGGGCGCGCCCGCCGTCTCGACGTCCACCTTCACCTCGACGCCCCAGGGCGCCGTGCCGGTGAGCGCCGCGGTCAGGCGCTCCGTCACGTCCTTCGGGTCCATGTCCGGGACGAGGCGGATGCCCACCCGTGCCCACGCCACGTCGTTCACGATGTTGCGCGCGTCCCGCTTGCTCGAGGCCTGGATCGCGTTCACCGCCAGCGCGGGCTGCCACCAGTTCATCTCCCACGGGGCGAGGTCGCCCAGGAGCTGCGCGCCGGGGACGAGCCCCACCTGCCGGCGGAAGGCCTCGGGGGTCGTGGGCAGCCGGTCGATGCTGCGCTTCTCGTCGGGGGTGAGCTTCCGCACGCGGTCGTAGATGCCGGGGATCGCGATGCGGCCCCGGTCGTCGACGAGCGCCGCGAGCATCTTCGAGAGCGCCAGGACGGGGTCGGGGATGGGTCCGCCCCACATCCCGGAGTGCACGCTCTGCCTGAGCGCCCGCACCTCCACGTTGACCGTGACGAGGCCGCGCAGCGCGATGGTGACCGACGGCACGCCCGTGTCGAAGTTGCCCGTGTCGGTGAGCACCATCGCGTCGGCGTCGAGCCGGGAGCGGTACTGGCGGAGGAACGCGCCGAGGTGCTCCGAGCCGATCTCCTCCTCGCCCTCGATCACGACGCGCACGTTCACCGGCAGCTCGCCCGCGCCGCGCACCCAGCTGTCCACCGCCGCGGCGTGGACGAGGATCCCGGACTTGTCGTCGGCGGCGCCCCGCCCGTAGAGGCGGCCGCCCCGCTCGGTGGGCTCGAACGGCGGCGACTTCCACGCCTCCTCGTCGCCCGGCGGCTGGACGTCGTGGTGGGCGTAGAGGAGCAGCGTCGGCGCCTCGGGATCGCGGATGCGCTCACCGTAGACGTAGGGGTGCGCGCCCTCGACCTTCAGCACCTCGACCTTCTCGAGCCCGCGCCGGGCGAGGAGCGCCGCGACGGCGTCCGCGCTGCGGCGGACCTCCTCGGGCGGGAACCCCGCGAACGAGACGCTCGGGATCCGCACGAGCTTCTCGAGGTCCTCGAGATAGGCCGCGGCATGGGCCGCGTGGTGCGCGAGGGCCTTCTCGGTGTCGGGCACGTCCGTCCTCCTGAGCGCCTTCGAACGGCGATCGCGAGCGTACCCCGCCTCCGGGCGGGCGGCAGAGATATAAAGGCGGCCGATGCCCGCGACCCCCCGAGTGTCCGAACGTTCGTCTGGGGTGCCGAGGCTCGCGCGGGCGTCACTCGCCCGTTCGCTCGGCGTGACGCGGATCGCGCGCGTCACACGGCTCGACAGGGCCGGGATCGAGGTCGCGTGCGCGGTGCGCCCCGGGGGGCACGTCCTCCAGGTCACGAACGGGAAGGGCCTGCGCTTCGCGGAAGCCGCCGCGGGCGCGCTCCTGGAAGCCGCCGAGCTGGCGTGCGCCGAGCGGGTCGACGCCGCCGATCTCCGGTGGGCGACGGAGGAGGAGCTCCGCGATCGAGACACGCCGTTCGTGGGGGGCGCTGAGCTCGGCGGAGGGCCAGGCGGGCACCGGCGAATCGCGTTCCGGGCCGCGCACGACCTCGCGGACGGAGCCGAGGTGCTCGTCCCCGCGGCGGCGGTGCACGTCCCGCCGGAGGGCGGTCCCTCTCTCGGGCTCGTGGATGTCCGGTGGACGTCGAACGGGATGGGGGCGCATCCGCGGTGGGACTCAGCGCTCCTGCACGCGCTGCTGGAGGCGGTGGAGCGCCACGAGCTGGCGCGGGCGCTGCCGGAGGGGTGGACGGAGGAGGACGTGCGAGCGCGCCACATCGCCGCGGCGAGGGTGGAGCGCGCGGCGCCGCACGTCGCCGAGCTGGCGCAGCGCATCGAGCGTCGAGGGCTCGACGTGCACCTGTTCGACCTCGCGCCGCGGCGAGGCATCGGGGTGCCCGTCGCTGGCGCGCTCCTCGTCGACCGCGAGAGGGGTCCCATCCCGGTCACCGCGGGGTACGCCGCCAGGCTCGACGCCGCGGCGGCGCTCGAGGCCGCGCTCCTCGAGGCGGCGCAGTCGCGGCTCACCGACATCCACGGCGCG
>DASWDS010000518.1:0-6921 GCA_036395165.1 Anaeromyxobacteraceae bacterium
GACGTCGCGGACCTCGAACCCGGCGCGCTCGGCGGCCATGACGACCTCGCCGATGGGGACGAGCTCGCTGTCGGGGAAGATGTAGCGGTCGATGAACCCGCCCTCGCGGCGGCTCGCCCAGGGGAGCGTCGCGACGCCCGACTCGGTGTCGGCGATGGCGTGGTTCAGGAAGAGGCCGCCCGGCTCGAGCACGCGGTGGACCGCGGCGAAGTACGCGCCGAGCCGCGCGCGGCCGACGTGCTCCATCATCCCGACGCTCGCCACCTTGTGGAAGCGCTCCCCCTCGCCGAGCGTGCGGTAGTCGGCGGCGGCGGCGGACGCGTGGACGTCAGCGGGCGTCCGCGCGAGCCGGCGACGCGCCTCCGCGAGCTGGTTCTCGCTCAGCGTGATGCCGAGCCCGTCCACGCCGTACCGGACTGCGGCGTGCTCCACGAGCGCGCCCCACCCGCATCCCACGTCCAGGAACCGCTCACCCCGGCGCAGGGCGAGCTTGCGGCAGACGAGGTCGAGCTTCGCCCGCTGCGCCTCCTCGAGCGACTCGCGCCCGGAGGCGAAGTAGGCGCACGAGTAGAGGAGCTGCGGATCGAGGAAGAGCCGGTAGAAGTCGTCCGAGAGATCGTAGTGGTGGCGGACGGCGTCGCGATCGCGTGCCACCGAGTGCGCACGCCCAACGAGGCGGGCGCCGAACGCGCCTCTCCCCGCCTTCGCGAGCGCCCGCTGGAGGGCCACCGAGGCGAGCGCCGGCACCAGGGACGCCCGCACGCGCGGGCCCTCCCACCGCGCAGCCGCCTCGAGGAGCCCGATCGCGTCGCCCTCGAGCTCGATGTCGCCGTCGAGGACGGCCTCGGACAGCCGCCGCTCCGACGCCGGAGGAATGAGCGCGTCGAGCGCGCGAGGGTGCGTCAGCGCCACCCGTCCCGGGGCGCCCGCGCCGGGAGCCGGGGCGAGCACCGTCCCGTCCCACAGGCGCACGGCGAACCCGCGTGTGGGGCTCGCGAACAGGTCGGAGGCAGCCTTGGCGAGGTCCACGTACGGAACGTAATGGCCGCTCACGCGGGTGCGCTCACCCGGTCGGGGCCGCGCGCCGTTCCGGGGTGACTACGTTCTGAGATGGCGCGGCCGCGGCCCAGCCGCGCTGGGGGCAAGAGGATGCCGTCGCCGCGCCTGCTCATCGTGTCGAACCGCCTGCCGGTGACCGTGAAGACGACCGACGGCGCCGCGTCCGTCGAGCTCTCGACGGGCGGGCTCGCGACGGGGATGAGGGGTCCGCACGAGCGGCTGGGGGGCCTCTGGATCGGCTGGCCCGGCGCGCTCGACTGCGTGCCGCCGGATGCGCGCGAGGACGTCGATCGCCGCCTCGCGGGTCTCCGGCTGGTTCCGGTCCCGCTCTCGGCGGACGAGATCGCCCGCTACTACGAGGGGTACTCGAACGCGGTGTTGTGGCCGCTCTTCCACTACGTGGTCTCGCGGCTGCCGGAGAAGGTGCGCGACTTCGACGCCTACGAGTCGGTCAACGGCCGGTTCGCCGACGCGGTCGCCTCGCGCTACCAGCGCGGCGATCTGGTGTGGGTGCACGACTACCAGCTCATGCTCGTCCCCGCGATGCTGCGCGAGCGCATTCCCGACGCGCGCATCGGGTTCTTCCTCCACATCCCGTTCCCGTCCTCCGAGACCTTCCGCCTGCTGCCGCAGCGCGAGCGAATCCTCGAGGGTCTCCTCGGCGCGGACCTCCTCGGGTTCCACACCGCGGGCTTCGTGCGTCACTTCGCCTCGTCCGTGCTGCGCCTGCTCGGCGCCACGGCGGAGGTCGACCGGATCCCCTGGCACAGCCGGCAGGTCGCGCTCGGCGTGTTCCCGATGGGCATCGACGCGGCGCAGTTCTCGGAGCTGGCCCAGTCACCCGAGGTGGAGGAGCTCGCGGAGTCCACCCGCGCGCCCGGCGAGCAGCTCCTCGTCGGCATCGACCGGCTCGACTACACGAAGGGGCTGGCCCGCCGCCTCCTCGCGTTCGAGGAGCTGCTCCGGGCACACCCGGAGCTGCACACGAAGGTGCGCCTCATCCAGGTGGCCGTGCCGTCGCGCGAGAACGTCGAGGCGTACCGGCAGCTCCGCGAAGAGGTGGACGGGACCGTGGGCCGCATCAACGGTGAGTTCGCGACGCCGAGCTGGTCGCCCATCCACTACCTGCACCGCGGCCTCTCGCAGCGGGAGGTGGTGGCGCTCTATCGCGCCGCCGACGCCGTGCTCGTCACGCCCCTCCGCGACGGGATGAACCTCGTCGCGAAGGAGTTCGTCGCGTCCCGTCCGGACGGGGATGGCGTGCTCGTCCTGTCGGAGTTCGCGGGCGCCGCCGCGGAGCTCTCCGAGGCGCTCCACGTCAATCCGTACGACATCGAGAGCACGGCGGAGACCCTCCACCGCGCGCTCACCATGCCGCCGGACGAGCGGTCCACGCGCATGGCGATCCTCCGCGAGCGGGTCATGAGCTACGACGTCCACCGGTGGGTGCGCGCGTTCCTGGGGCGGCTCGAGCGCGCCGCCGCGGTCAACGAGGAGGCGCCTGCGCTGTCGCCGCCCGCGGCGGTGCGCGACGCCATCGAGCGCGCGCGCGCCGCGCCGAGGCTCGCGCTGCTCCTCGACTACGACGGGACCCTCGTCCGCTTCGCGCCCACGCCGGATCTCGCCGCCCCGGACCGAGCGCTCCTCGAGCTGTTGCGCCGGCTCGCATCCCGCCCTCGCACCGAGGTCCACGTCGTGAGCGGGAGGAGGCGCAACACGCTCGAGCGCTGGTTCGGCTCGCTCCCGGTCGGCCTCATCGCCGAGCACGGCTTCTGGACGCGGCGGCCCGGGGGCGCCTGGGTGGGCGCCGAATTGCCGCCCGCCCCCTGGCGAGACCCCGTCCTCGCGATCCTGCGCGACTTCTGCCAGCGCACGCCCGGCTCGCTCATCGAGGAGAAGACGGCGGGCTTCGCGTGGCACTACCGCACGGCCGACCCGGAGCACGGCGCCGCGCAGGCGAAGGAGCTGACGCTCTACCTCTCGACGGTCCTCTCCAACGTGCCGGTCGAGATCCTCTCGGGCGAGAAGGTGATCGAGGTGCGCCCGCACGGGATCAACAAGGGGCGCGCGGTGAAGCACGTCCTCGCCGAGGCGTCACCGGAGACCCTGCTCTTCGCCATGGGTGACGATCGGACGGACGAGGACCTGTTCGCGGCGCTCCCGAAGGGGAGCATCGCCGTGCACGTCGGGCCGTCGCCCAGCCGGGCGCCCATCCGCATCCACGACGTCGCGACGGCGCGGGCGCTGCTCGCCGACCTCGCGCGCGAGCCCCGGCCGTCAGCGCCTCACGTCGACCACGAGCCGCCCGCGCACCTTCCCGGCTAGCAGGCCGGCGGCCGCGCCGAGGCTGTCCGCGAGGCCAATCTCCCGCGTGATCGCGGCGAGCTTCGCCGGGTCGAGCTCCGCCGCGAGCCGCGACCAGGCCTCGACCCGGAGCGCCCTGGGCGCGCGCACGCTGTCGATGCCGTACAGCGTGATCCCGCGCAGGATGAAGGGCGCGACCGTGGCAGGGAGGTCCATGCCGCCCGCGAGCCCGCAGGCGGTGACCGCGCCGCCGTAACGGGTCGTCGCACACGCGTTCGCGAGCGTCGTGCTCCCGACGGTGTCGACGACGCCCGCCCACCGCTCCGGGCCGAGCGGCTTGCCCGGCGCAGCGAGCTCGGCGCGGTCCACGACGCGCGCCGCGCCGAGGCTCTTCAGATAATCCGCCTCGGCCGTCCGTCCCGTCGAGGCGACCACCGCGTGCCCGCGGCGCGCCAGGAGCGCGACCGCCACGCTGCCCACGCCCCCGGCCGCGCCGGTGACGAGGACCTCTCCGGATCCGGGCGTGACGCCGTGCCGCTCGAGCGCGAGCACGCACAGCATGGCGGTGAATCCGGCGGTGCCGATGCCCGCCGCCTGGCGCGCGTCGAACGGCGCCGGGATCTTCACCAGCGCTTCGCCGCCGACGCGCGCCCGCTCGGCGAGTCCCCCGAAGTGGGTCTCGCCCAGGCCCGCGCCGTTCAGCACCACGGCGTCGCCGGGCGCGAAGCCGGCGGCCCTGCTCGCCTCGACCGTCCCCGCGAGGTCGATCCCCGGGACCATCGGGAACTTCCGGACGACGGGCGAACGGCCCGTGATGGCGAGCGCGTCCTTGTAGTTCAGCGTCGACCACGCGACGCGCACCGTGACGTCCTCGTCCGGAAGCTGCGCGTCGTCCAGCTCCGTGAGGCGCGCCGTGCTGCCGGCACCGGCCTTCTCGATCAGGATCGCTCTGAACATGGTTCCTCCGCGCGGGGGGATCGAACGTTACACGCTCCCCGCGACAGCCGCATCGGGCGCCCACGTTCGGCGGAGCCCATCGCGGCGCGCTGACCTCCGGCCGGGGAAGGCCTACGCTCTCCTCGGCTGCGGTGACGCTCCCTGTCCGCCGCGGCCCGGCCCGGCGCCCGGCGCGTCGTGAGCGCGCCGGCCCGCCGGCCCGCCGGGTCACCGGCGGCGGCCGGCGGGGACGCATTGCGTTCGCGGCGCATCGGGAGCAGCGTTCGCCCATGCGCGCGATGGTGGTGGAGCGCCCCGGTGAGCCCCTGGCATCGCGCGAGCGCGCGACCCCGGAGCCAGGCCCCGACGACGTGGTGGTGCGCGTCCTCGCCTGCGGCGTCTGCCGGACCGATCTCCACGTCGCGGACGGCGACCTCCCGCTCGACGGGCGGCAGGTCGTGCCGGGGCACGAGATCGTGGGCGAGGTCGTCCGGCGGGGAGCCGCCGTGTCGCGCTTCCGCGAGGGCGACCTCGCGGGTGTCGCGTGGCTCGGGTTCGCGTGCGGCGTGTGCTCGTGGTGCGCGAGCGGGCGCGAGAACCTGTGCCCCCGCGCGCGGTTCACGGGCTGGCACCGGGACGGTGGCTATGCCGAGTACGCGGCGGCGGACGCCCGCTTCGCCTTCCCGCTCGCGCGCGGCGCGGATCCGGTGGCGACCGCGCCGCTCCTGTGCGCCGGCTTCATCGGATACCGGGCCTGGCGCATGGCGGGGCCGGCGCGGCGCCTCGGGATCTACGGCTTCGGGGCGGCGGGACACATCGTGGCGCAGGTGGCGCGCTTCTCCGGGCAGGAGGTGTTCGCCTTCACCCGGCCCGGGGACGTCGCGGGGCAGGCGTTCGCGCGCGCCGTCGGCGCCGCCTGGGTGGGCGGCTCCGACGCGCTGCCGCCGGCGCCGCTCGACGCAGCCATCCTCTTCGCGCCGGTGGGCGCGCTCGTCCCGGCGGCGCTCCGCGCCATCGCGCCCGGCGGGACCGTCGTCTGCGCCGGGATCCACATGAGCGACATCCCCACGTTTCCTTACGAGCTGCTCTGGGGCGAGCGGGTGGTCCGCTCCGTCGCGAACCTGACGCGCGCGGACGGCGACGCCTTCCTCGCGCTCGCCCCGCGCGTGCCGGTGCGCTGCGAGGTCACCTCGTTCCCGCTCGACGCCGCCAACGACGCGCTCGATCGGCTGCGATCGGGGAGGCTGGAGGGCGCGGCGGTGCTGGTCCCCGCGTGAGCTCAAAGGTTTCCTGCCCGGCGCCTGGCTTCCATGTCGGTGCACATGTCGGCGCGAGTAGGAGGATGAAGCCGCGACCCCACGAACACGGGATGACGCACTGTGAACGGACGTGGTCCTCTGCCAGCTACTCGCCGCTGGAGAGCGCCCGACATGGAAGCGTCACCCAAAGCAGCGGCTGTCACCCTGCTCGCCCTCGCGCTCGCCGCTTGTGGCCGATCGCCGCAGACCGCGACGTCCACGTCGGCGAATCCGCTGTTCGTGAACGGCGGCTTCGAGACGGGCGGCACGGCCCCGTGGACCATCACGCCCCACCTCAACAACGGGATCACCTACCCGCCGGCGACCTATGCCGATCTGAAGCTGCAGGCGGGCGGCACTGCGTACACGTACGTCCGGAGCGGCGCCACCGAGACGCAGCAGCCGGCCGGGATGACGGGGCTCACCACCCCGCTCTGGCCGAAGTTCGGCAGCGACTCCCTGGTCGTGAACGAGCTCGGCAAGAACAACAACGCCAACTCGGTCAAGCAGGCGTACACGACCACCTCCGCCGACGTCGATCCCGCGGATGGCAAGATCCACGTGCGCTTCGTGCTGGCGCCCGTCCTCGAGAACCCGGGCCACGCCACCAACCAGCAGCCGTACTTCTACGCGATCCTGCGGAACACGACCCAGGCCACGACGCTCTATCAGACCTTCAATTACTCGAACCAGCCGGGCGTCCCCTGGAAGACCGCGACCGACATCGCCGGCAACACCGCGCTCTACACGGACTGGCAGCTCTTCGACGTCGCCCCCGGCAACGTCGCCCTCATGGTGGGCGACACGGTCGAGATGGAGATCGTCGCGGCGGGCTGCTCGCTGGGCGGCCACTGGGGCGAGGTGTACGTGGACGGCTTCGGGGCCTCCGTCCCGGGACTCTCGGTCGCCGCTTCGGCGCCCCAGTCCGCGAACGCCGGCACCGACCTCACCTACACCTTTCTCGTCAAGAACACGACCGGCGCCCTCGCGTCCAACGTGGTGGTCGACGAGGTGCTGCCTGCGTCGACCACGTTCGTGTCGGTGAGCGCGCCGGGCGCGACCTGCACCACCCCCGCCTTGGGCAGTGCCGGGACCGTCTCCTGCGGCTTCGGGTGGATGAACCCGGCCGCGAGCGCGACCTTCACCGTCACCGTCCACATCGCCGCCGGGGCCTCGGGCACCATCGCCAACGGGAACTACTCGGTGCGCGGCGACTCCATCTCGCCCCTCCTCGGGCCGCTCGTCCAGACGACGCTCACGAGCGGCGTCACCTACACCAACCTGGGCGTCACGCTGAGTGATGGCGTTGCGGCGGTCGGGTGGG
>DASWDS010000519.1:0-2201 GCA_036395165.1 Anaeromyxobacteraceae bacterium
CGGTGGGGGGTCTGGGGGGAGCTGCGCTCGCTCCCCCCAGCTGAGGTCGAGCTACGCGAAAGCGCAGCTCGACCGGAAATCGCTCTGACTCGCCGAGAACTGCGTTTGCGAGCACGAGAAACGGCGAAAGGCGAGTCAGAACGCGAGCCCGAGCGTCGCCATCGGCCCGTGCGCGCGCCAGCCCTGCTCCTCGGGGCGATCGGCGCGCTTCTCGCGGCTCGCCGCGAGGAACCAGACCACCTCGGCGCGGAGCTGGACGTACCCCTCGCGCCCGACGACGACCCCCGCCGCGACGAACGGGAGCATGCCGAACGCGCCGTCACCGCCGAAGCGCGTCCAGCCCACCTTCAGGCCGCCCCCCGCGTACGGCGCCACGTTGCCGGCGCCGTACGGGTAATACGCGCCGAGCCCGAGGGCGAAGAAGCGCGCGCGCTCGCCGACGTAGACGTCCGCAGCGACGTCGGCGAGGAAGTCGCGCGCGTCGAAGAGCGCGTACGCGCCGCCGCCGCCGCCGCCCGGCGCGCCGCCTCCGGCCGAGCCGACCGCCTCGATCCCGCCGAGCCGGAGGCCGAGCCACGGCATGCGCGTGCCGTCGTCGTGCGCCGCCGCTCGCGCCGGAGCATCTGGCGCCGACGCGCGGTCCGCGAGCGCGGGAGCGGGCGCGAGCGTGGCCGCGGCGAGCAGGGAGGCGCCGAGCGCGAAGAGAGGACGCATGGCCTCCATCCTACGCGCGGCGCCGCGTCTTCCCAGTTCTCTCCCGGTCATCGACGGAGGCACCATGGCCGGTGCCGGTAGCGGCGCTCGAACGGGACGTAGACCATGCAGGCGCGGTCGCCCTCCGTCTGCTCGCACACCTCGGCGCAGGTCGCGTACGCGACGGCGTGCGGCCGCCCGCGCGCGAGACCGGTGCGCGTGTCCACCACGCGGTTGTACGCGCCGCCCCTCGTCGCCTCCGCCGCGGAGTGGACGCTCGTCACGATCCCGCGCGGCACGCCCCTCGCCCAGATCCCGGCGCCGCGCCGCTGCGCATCGCGCTGGAGCGCGAGCAGCCGCGGGTCGCCTTCGGCGCCCACCTCGTAGACCATCGCGAGGCCCCGCCCCACCAGCTCCGCCGCCGCGCCGGGGCACCCGACGAGGAGTCGGCGGTACCGATCCTCGCGGGCGGCGCCGGTCGTGCACGACCAGCTCCGCGACGCCACGACGGGTGTCGCGGCGCGCGCCAGCGCGAGGAGCTCGCCCGGCGACCAGGTGCCCCACCGGTGCACGGGCCCGAACGTCTCGAGCGTGTTGTAGCCCTCGAGCCGCGCGCTCCGGCCCCGGTGCGCGCCGCTCAGGATCCGGAAGGTGTCGCCGTCCGTCCACCGCACCGCCGCGGGCTCGCCGTCGAGGACGACGCTCGACGCGGGCGGCCGGTCGCGGTGGCGGTGACGCGCCTCGGCGGCGCGCGCGACGAGGAGCCCCACGACGGCGAAGGCCAGGCGGATGCGCATGGCGCATCGTAACCCTGCGCGACGACAGCCTCGCCCGCGTCGGGCGGCATCGCACCCGCGCGCACCCTTCGCGCCACCGGTCCGTGACATCCGGGCGACACCGTGTTGAATAGGGAGGCGCCCGCTCCGTCCTCCGATCGACGGCGCCACTCTCCGGCTCACCTGCACGCCCCGACCTCCGAGGCCTCGACATGACAACCTCCCCCCTGCTGCTCCGGCTCGCCCTCCTCGGCTCTGCCGCCCTCGCGTCCTCGGCCCAGGCGGCGCCGCCGCTCTCGTCGGCGGACGCGATCGCCCTCGGCCAGCAGTATTGCCAGACGCGCCGCTACACCTGCGAGAACCCCGCGGTCGAGCGCCTCGGGAACTTCTGGCGCGTGCGGTACGAGATGAGGAGCGCGCAGCTCCAGGGGCCCCTCTACCTCGACTACGACGTCGGCACGCGCGCCCTCGTCCGCGCCGACGAGCCGCGCCCGATGCCGCAGCAGGCGCGGCCGGTCCCGGCGCCGCCTCCCGCGGCCGTGCCCGCGCCCGCTCCCGCGCCCGCCCCGGTCCGCATGTCGCGCGACGAGGCCGTCTCGCGCTCGCTCGAGAGCTGCCGTGAGCTGCGCTTCCAGTGCCGGCTCGTCTCGGCCGGCCTCGACGGCGACGTGTGGCTCGTCGAGCTCGACGCCCGGCGCGGCCGCCTGGCGGGGCCGCTGCACCTCGGCTTCG
>DASWDS010000520.1:0-3400 GCA_036395165.1 Anaeromyxobacteraceae bacterium
GCGGACGGCTCCGCCCAGCGCCGGCTCACCTTCCAGGGCACGTACAACCAGACGCCGCGCTGGAGCCCGCGCGGCGATCTCATCGCGTTCACGGCGCGTGACGAGCGGAAGGTCTTCGACGTGTTCACCATCTCGCCCGACACCGGCAAGATCCAGCGCGTGACCCAGGACCAGGGGCGGACGAACGAGGAGCCGACCTGGGCGCCCACCGGGCGCCTCCTCGCGTTCACGAGTGACCGGCAGGGCCGCCCGCAGCTCGTCGTCTCGAGCCCGAACGGCGACCGCCAGACGCTGGTCACGCGCGAGGGCACCGAGCTCGCGACGCCGGCGTGGGGCCCGCTCGCGCAGTAGACTTCCAGTCGACCTCGATCCATGCGCTTCGCCGCGATCGACATCGGCACGAATACCGTGCTGCTCCTCGTCGCGGAGGAGCGCGCGCTTCCACCTCGGCCTGCTTCGGGGGCCGCCCCTCAGGGTGAGCCGGAGTGGGTGCCGGTGGTGGAGCGGGCCGAGATCACGCGGCTCGGGCGCGGCGTGGATCGCTCCGGGCGGCTCGACCCCGCGGCCATCCGCGACACGGTCGAGGTGCTGGCGCGCTTCGCAGGGGAGGCGCGGGCGCTCGGCGCGCGCTCCATCGCCTGCGTCGCGACCAGCGCGGCCCGCGACGCCGCGAACGGCGCCGCCTTCTTCGACGCGGCACGGGAGGCGGCGGGCCTCGTCCCCGAGGTCATCTCCGGCGACGAGGAGGCGCGGCTCGTGTGGGCGAGCGCGTGGCGCGACTTCGGCGACGCGGGCTCGCTGGCGGTCCTCGACGTGGGCGGCGGCTCGACGGAGGTGTGCCTCGGCGCGGGGCCCCTGCCGCGCGCGCGCAGGAGCCTCCAGATCGGCGCGGTGCGGCTCACGGAGCGCGTCGCGCCCCCCGATCCGCCCGGCGCGATCGCGCTGGCAGCCCTCCGCCACGGCGCCGCGGAGGCGCTCGAGCCCGCGGCGGCGCTCGCGGGCGCGGGCGCTCGCCCCGCGCGCCTGGTCGGGGTCGCGGGGACGGTCACCACGCTCGCGGCCGTCGAGCGCGCGCTGCCCCTGTACGACGCGAACGTCGTGCACGGCGCGGAGCTGTCGCTCGCCGCCGCGGAGGCGCTCTACGCGCGCCTCGGCGCGCTCACCACAGCCGAGCGGGCGCGGCTGCGCGGGATGGAGCCGAAGCGGGCGGACGTCATCGTCGCGGGCTGCGCCATCGTGCTCGAGGCGATGCGCCTCCTCGGCTTCGACCGGCTCACGGTCTCGGATCGCGGCGTACGCTGGGGGCTCCTCTACGACCGGTTCGGGCATGGCTAGCAGCCCCGCCATGAGCGGCGGAGGAGAGGGAGATCGCGCATGGGCGGTCGTGTGCGACTTCGACGGCACCGCCGTCACCGAGGACATCGGCGACCAGGTCTCGATCCACTTCGCGGGGCACGACGCCTGGCGCGCGGCCGAGGACCGCTACAAGGCGGGCGAGATCCCGTTCAGCGCGCTCCTGAGCGCCATCTTCGCCCCCATCACCGCGAGCGCCCATGAGATCGCCGCCTGGGCCCGCGCGCGCGCGGTGCTCCGGCCCGGCCTGGAGCGCTTCGTGGCGCGCTGCCGCGAGCGGGCGATCCCGTTCCTGGTCGTCTCGGCCGGACTCGACGTCTACATCCACGCCGTGCTGGAGCGCCTCCCGCCCGAGCTGCACGCCTACGTGGAGGTCCGCTGCAACCACGCCACCTGCTCGCCCTCGGGGCTCGCGGTGGAGTTCCACGGCGACGGCGGCGGCTGCGGCCGGTGCGGCTTCTGCAAGGGCACCGTCGTGGACGAGCTGCGGCGCGCCGGCCACCGCGTCGCGCTCTGCGGCGACGGCACCGCCGACCGCTGCGCGGCCGAGAAGGCCGACCTCGTCTTCGCGCGCGGGCGGCTCCCGCGCTACTGCGAGGAGATGGGCGTGCCCTACACGCGCTTCGAGTCGTTCGAGGACGTGCTGCGCGCGTTTCCAATCTGAATGGGGGGCCGCCTTCGCCGGCCCCCCATGCCCCCGCTCGCTCCGGGTCGGCCTCCTCCGGCCTCCCCTGCGCTCGCCAGCCAGCGTCAGAACAGCCCGATCGAGAAGTGCGGGGCGAAGAGCTTCTCGCCGAGCCGGCCGTCGGGGGTCACGTTGAACCCGAAGTCCACCACCGCCGGACCGACCGGCGACGCGAAGCGCAGGCCGAAGCCGACGTTCAGCCGCAGGTCGGCGATGGTGGCCTGCCTCGGGTCGAGCCAAAGATTTCCGATATCCGTGAAGAGCCCTGCCTCGATGCTCTCCCGCAGCGGGACGCGCAGCTCGGCCTTGGCGAGCACGAACGCCTCGCCGCCCTCGGAGACGAGCGTCTGCCCCTGCGAGAGCTGCTGCGCGACCGAGGAGCAGCCCAGGCCGGAGAGCGATCCGGCGCAGGCGCGCACCTGGTCGAGGTAGGCGCTGCGCACGTCCTCCGGGATCATCTCGTCCTCACCGTAGCCGCGCATGGTGGCGGCGCCGCCGAGGAAGAAGCGCTTCGGGCCGATCGTCTGCGAGGCGGGGTCGAGCGCGACCACGCGCCCGCCCCGGACCGAGAGCGCGAGCACGCTCTGCGACGCGATCGGGAGATATCCGGTGACGGCGCCCGAGAGCTTCACCATGTGCGTGAACACCGTGCTGCCTCTGATGATCCCGAACAGGAGCGACTCGCCGGCGCCGCCGATCGAGTGCGCGTAGTCGGCCGTCCCGCTCGCCATCCAGCCGCTGCGCGGGCGGAGCGCGTTGTCGCGGTAGTCGACCGCGAGCACGGGCCGCACCGAGTGGAGCGTCGTGAAGCCCTGCGGGAAGCGCAGCCGGTCGACGTCGGCGCGGGTCAGCGCGAGCCCCGCCAGCGCGTCGCTCTTCTGGATGTGGTCCACCTCCAGCTCGTACTGGAGCGACAGCGTCATCCGGCTCGTCGCCGGCAGGTCGAGCCCGACCACCGCCGACGCGCGCCCCACGTCGTAGGCCCGCCGGTGGAGGCGCTCCGCGATCATGTCGAGCCGCGCGCCCGCCGGCAGCCCGAAGAAGTGGATGCGCGGATCGTGCAGGCCGACGTCGCCGCGCCCCTCGATCCGGTCCACCGGCGCCTTGCCCACCAGGTCGGGCCGGAACGTGCCGAGCGGATAGTTCACCTTGGCGCGCGCCGAGAGCTCGAGGGCGCGCCCGGCCAGGTTCGGCTGCACGAGCTCGATGAACGCGCGCGGCCCGTTCGCGAGCGAGAAGCCGAACCCGGGCGCGAGCGTCTGCCACGGGCGCTCGGCCAGCTCGATGGTGAGGTCCTTGGTCGTGTCGGGCACGTCGGGGTCGGTGAGGTGGAGCCCGACCGAGCGGAACACGCCGAGGCGC
>DASWDS010000521.1:0-1587 GCA_036395165.1 Anaeromyxobacteraceae bacterium
GGGGCCTCCCTCGCTCCGCGCGAAGCCCTGGGGCGAGCCCCTGGAGCGCTTCGCGCGGCGCGCCGGCGAGGCGCGCGACGCCGCCCTCGCGCTGCGCGAGGCGGCGACCCTGTCGCTCGCGCAGGGCGATCGTGCGACCGCCCTCCGCTGCGCGCGCGGCGCCTTCGCCCGGACACCGGAGGACGTCTCGCTCGCGGGGCCGCTCCTCGCGCGCGTCCTCTACGCGGCGGGCGCCTCCGACGAGGCGGTCGCGCTGGGGCGCCTCCTGCTCGTCGAGGGCCCGCCGGCGCTGCCGGCGAGCGAGGAGGAGGTCGCCGCGCTCTGCCGCGAGCTGGCGGAGGTCGCCGAGGACGCGGGCGACATCCCGCTCGCGCTCGCCGCGCTCGACCGGCTCGTCGCGGTGCGCCCCCGCGAGACGGAGGCCGCGCTGCGCCGGTTCGAGCTCGACCCGGATCGGCCGAGGGCGGTGCGCTCCCTCGCGGAGGCCGCGGAAGGGACGCGGCGCGCGCGCCTGCGCGGCGGGGCCCTGGCGCGGGCCGCGGCGGCCGCGCGCACCGAGCTCGCCGACCCCGCCCTGTCGGACGCGCTCTTCGCGAAGGCGCGCACGGCGGCGGGCAGCTCCCTGGCGGCGCTGGCGCGCGTCGAGGCGGCGCGGGTCGAGGCGATCCGCGCCGGCTACGACCCGGGCGCGCCGCAGCCGCCCGCCGAGCTGGTGGACGCCCTGCGCGACCTCGCCGCCGCCCGCGACGCCGCGGGCGACGCGGACGGTGCGTCCGTGCTGCTCCAGGAGGTCGCCGGGCTCGAGGCGCGCCACGGACGCCACGCCGACGCCGTCCGCGACCTGGTGGAGCTCGAGGGCCGCGCCCTCGCCGCCGGCGACGGCGCCGCCGCGGCGCGCCACGCGCGGACCGCGGCCGCGCTCCTCCTCGAGCGGGGCGGCGACGCGGAGGGGGCCGTGGCGGCCCTCCGCCGCGCCGTGGCGCGCGCGCCGCACGACCTCGAGACGTGGCGCGCGCTGGAGGCCGCCGCCCGCGCGCGAGGGGAGGCCGGGACCGAGACGGTCGTCGAGGCGCTCCTCGCCCGCGCCGCCCTCGACCCGCGCGACCTCGCGGCGCGCCGCGAGGCGGCGCACCTGCTCGCCGGCGAGGGGCGGAGCGCCGAGGCGCGGCAGCACCTGTGGGCGCTCGTCCGCGCGGATCCGAACGACGACGAGAGCGCGGACGCCCTCGCCACGGCGCTCGCGGGCGACCACGCCGCGCGCTCCGAGCTCTTCCTGTCGCGCGCGGGGGCCGCCGCCGGCGCACGCCGGGCCGCGCTCCTCCTCGCGGCGTCGCGCGCCCTCTCCGCGGCCGGGGACGAGGGCCGGGCGCGCGCCGCCGCCCGCGACGCCTTCGACGCCTGGCCCGCCGACGACGCGGCGTTCGTGGCCGCGCTGCGCGCCGGCGCCGCCGACGTGGACCGGCTCGACGCGGTGCTCGCCGCTCGCGCCGCGGCCGTGCCGGCCGAGGCCGCGGGGTGCCACCGCGCTCGGGCCGACGCGCTGCTCGCCGCCGGTCGCCCCGACGCGGCGGTCGAGGCGTTCCGGCG
>DASWDS010000522.1:0-10793 GCA_036395165.1 Anaeromyxobacteraceae bacterium
AGAAGCGCTCGTGCGTCGACCCCTCCGCCGCGCGCGCCGCGCTCGGCTGGACGCCGGAGGTCGCGCTCGACGACGGCCTCGCGCGCACGCTCGAGTTCTTCCGCGGCCGCATGCGCGGGTAGGGTCCTGGGACGGGGCCTCCTGCATCACGACCGTGGACGACTCGCCCGGCATCGGCGGGCTGTGCACGACCGGGCCCTGTCCGACGGGAGCGTGCCCGAAGCCGTAGCGTCCTCCCTTCGCCCGGGCAGCCGGGCGTCCCCGCAAGTGTCCGCTGCGCCTTGCGGGCGCAAGCCCTAACGTCAGACCCGGTGGCGCAGGGGCGCGGGCTCTTCGCCTGCGCGCCGCGCCGGGGCTTCGCTGGACGGGAGAGCGCACATGGCGAGCAAGCTGACGAAGACGACGACCGATCACGAGGAGATCCGCCGCTGGGCGGAGGAGCGCGGTGGCACGCCCGCCGAGGTGGCGAGCACGGAGCGCGCCGGCGAGACCGGGATCATCCGCATCGACTTACCCGGCTATTCCGGCGCGGGGTCCCTGAAGAAGATCTCGTGGGACGATTGGTTCGAGAGGCTCGACCGGACGGGGCTCGCGTTCGTCTACCAGGAGCGGACGTCGGGCGGGCAGAAGAGCAACTTCAACAAGATCGTCGCGCGTGAGACGGCCGAGGCGCGCCAGCGGGGCGAGTCGGGCGCATCGCGGCGCTCGCTCCGTGGCAGCAGCTCGCGAGCGGGCGGCGGGCGCAGCGCGCGGGCGAGCGAGGGCGCGCGCAAGAGCACGAGCGGTCGCCGGCAGGGGGCGAGCCGCACCGGACGCCGCTCCGGCAAGATGACCGCGCGGGGTGGAGGAAGCGCGGGCGCGCGCGAGGCGCCGCGCGCGGCGGTGGCGCGCGTGACGCGCAAGAGCGTGCGGCGCGCCACCACGGGCGGGGGCGGCCGCGGCACGCCGCGGGGCGGCCCGGCGAAGGGCACGCGCAAGGGCGGCGGGCGCACCTCGCGCAACTCGACCGGACGCGGCCGCCGCCGCTAGGGGAGAGACCATGAAGAGCCCGATCAGCCTCGACCTCGACTGGGTGACGCCGCAGCTGGCGATGGGCGGTCGCTTTCCCATCCACGCCGCCGAGCACCTCGCGCGGAAGCTCGGCGTGCGGCACGTCGTCGATCTGCGCGTCGAGGACTGCGACGACGAGGAGGTCCTCCGGGAGCACGGGATCGAGCTGCTCCACCTGCCGACGCAGGACCAGTGCGGCGTCTCCGTCCCGATGCTCGACGAGGGCGTCGCGTGGGTGAACGAGAAGCTGGAGCGCGGCCTCAAGGTCTACATCCACTGCGAGCACGGCATCGGGCGGAGCGCGCTGCTCGCGCTGTGCGTGCTCGTCGCCCGCGGGGACGAGCCGCTGCAGGCGCTCGTCCGTGCGAAGGGTGCGCGCAGGAAGGTCTCGCCCAGCCCCGAGCAGCTCCACGCCTTCCGCGTCTGGCTCTCGATGCGGCGCGCACGCACGGGCGAGGACATCGCCATCCCGAGCCTCGACGACCTCACCTGGATCGCGTATAGCCACCTGCGCGAGGCGGAGCCGGCGGGCGAGACGGCGTCGACGTAGCGGGATGCTCTACCTCGCGCCACGAGCTCGGTCGCGACGCCGCGGAGGAAGTGGGCGTTGCCGTGGTTCCAGTCCGAGAGCAGCGAGTGGCAGAAGATCACGACGCGCACGACGGCGCCTCCGTGAGGCCGGCGCGCTCGGCGAGCAGCTCGCGGTACGCCGCGAGGTAGCCCTCCGCCATCCGCGTGGGCGAGAGCTCCAGCCCGCGCGCCCGGGCCAGCCCCGACAGCATGGCGCGCATGTCCGCTCGCTCCGTGAGCCCCGCCAGCATCGTGCGCAGCTGGTCTGGCGAGCCGGGATCGACGAACATGGCGGCGCCCTCCCAGGTCTCGCGCAGGCTCGGGAGGTCGCCGAGCACGAGCGCGCACCCCGCCAGCGCCGCCTCGAGGATCGACAGGCCGAACGGCTCGTAGCGCGCGGGGAGCGCGTAGATCGCGGCGCGCTCGAAGAAGCAGGCGAGCGCGTCGGCGGAGAGCCGGCCCAGGGGTCGCGCGTGCCGGGCGGCAGGCGCGCTCCCGCGCGCGGGGTCCGGGTGCTCCGCCTCGCCCGCGAGGAGCACCGGCCAGGGGAGGTCCTCGGCGGCGGCGTCGAGCGCCGCCACGTTCTTCGCCTCGTCCCAGAGCCGCCCCGCGCACAGGACGAGGTCCTCCTTCTCGCCGGGGCGGAAGCGCGCCGCCGAGCGTCCGTTCGGGATGACCCGGCTCCGCGGCAGGGCTCCGTAGTGCCGCTCCAGCTCGGCGAGCATCCAGCGGGTCGGCGCGACAACCATGCCGGCCCCGGCGAGGCCGCGCGCCACCTCTCGGCGGTAGCGGTCGAAGCTCGGGGGAGGCGGCGAGCGGTGGACGGCCTCGAACCAGGAGCAGACACAGGAGTGGCCGACGACCAGCGTCGGTGCGTCGAACGGGAGCGCGCCGTGCGCGTAGTCGTTCAGGTGGACGATGTCGGGCTGCAGGCGGTCGGCCAGGTCGAGGAGCCACCCCGAGGAGCGGGCCACGTCGTCCCAGGGGTCCTCCATCCACTCCAGGCGGTCGGCGCTCTCGAAGATCTCGAGGCCCGGCACGCGGCGCGCCTCGCTCCACTGGTCGCGCGAGAGGACGCCGCCCTTCGCGGCGAGCGCGACCTGGACGCCGTGGCGCCCGAGGGCGCCCGCCAGCTCGAGGGCATAGGTGAAGATGCCCCCCACGGTGTCGGCGGTCATGAGGAGCTTCATGGCGCATCACCCGGCCGCTACGCGGCGTAGATCCCGTCGAGGGCCTCCGCGACCTTCACGATGCCTTCTATCTCGACGTCATATCGCGCGCCGCGCGCCAGCGACTCGGCCCAGGCGACGGCCGCCCGCCCCCCCACGCGTCGGGGGGCGCCGAAAGGGTCTCCCGCACCGTCCCGCGGAAGCGCTCCACCCTGAAGTCGTAGAACGAGCCGTTCAGGTTGCGGAGCGAGGCGCCTCCCTCGGTACCGTAGAAGGAGGCGTCGCCACAGTCCCCGGGCTCCTTTAGGGCTCGTCGGGATCGTCGGACGGCTCGTCTGCACCGGGACCCGACGACCCAGCGAGGTACCGCTCCAGCTCGGCGCTCGCGTGCGCATGCTCCGCGGCGTCGAGGCGGCCTGCCTCGAGCAGGCGATCGACGACGCGGCGCGACCTCCGCGCGAGCCAGCTCGACGGGTGGTCGAGATCCGCGCGGCGCGGGGCGGGCAGCATGGCGGCGAGGAGCGCCGCCTGCGCCGTCGAGAGGTCGGCGGCGGCGACGCCGAAGCGACCCTGGGCCGCGGCCTCGGCGCCGAAGAGCCCGTCGCCCCATTCGGCGACGTTCAGGTAGAGCGCCAGGACGCGCCGCTTGGGGAGCGCGCGCTCCAGCTTCACCGCCAGCACCGCCTCCTTCACTTTCCGCGACGCGCTGCGCTCGGTGCCGAGCCAGATGTTGCGCGCCACCTGCTGCGTGATGGTGGACGCGCCGCGCAGCACGCGACCCGAGCGCAGGCTCTCGTCGGCGGCGGCGCTCACCTCGCGCCAGTCGAACGCGCCGTGACCGTAGAAGCTCGCGTCCTCCGAGACGAGGACGGCCTGGACCAGGCGCGGCGAGATGCGGTCGAGCCCGACCCACGTCTGGCGAGGGTGGAAGGCGCGGCGGGCGGTGGTGGCCTCCGCGCGCCGCTGCTCGATGACGGCCGTCGTGCGCGGGTTCTTCGCCGCGACGGTGGCGGGATCGGGCAGCGCGACCCAGAGGGCCGCGACCGCGGCGCCCAGCACGCCGCCGGCCACCGAGAGCAGGAGGAAGAAGCGCCGCACGGGCGCACCTTACCACCGCGTTGCGTTAGGCTCGCATTCGGAGGTGAGGGATGCGCCGGCGCGGGCTCTCGGGGCTGCCGCGGATCGTGTGGCTGCTCGGGTTCGCGAGCCTCTTCAACGACGTCTCGAGCGAGGCGATCTTCCCGCTCCTCACGCTCTACCTCGCCACCCTCGGCGGCGGCGTGCGCGCCCTCGGCGCGATCGAGGGCAGCGCCGACGCGCTGGCGAGCCTCGCGAAGGTGGTCGCCGGCCGCTGGTCCGATCGCGGGCCGCGCCGCCTGCTCGTCGTGGGCGGCTACGCGCTCCCCGCGCTCGCGCGCGCCGGCATCGCGGCCGCGGCCGCGCCGGCGCACGTCCTCGGCGCGCGCCTCGTCGATCGCCTCGGCAAGGGGATCCGCTCCGGCCCGCGCGACGCGCTGCTCGCGGACGCGGCCGAGGAGGGCGACACCGGGCGCGCGTTCGGCCTCCAGCGCTCGATGGACCACCTCGGCGCCGCCATCGGCCCGCTCCTCGCCTCCGCGCTGCTCGCGTCGATGGCGGCGCTCCCCCTCGAGCGCCGCCTGCGCATCGCGTTCGCCGTCGCGGCGGGGCTCGGGCTCGTCGCGCCGCTGCTCATCCTGCTCCGGTTGAAGGACGCGCCGGCCGCGACCGCGACCTCGACCCCCGCGAGCCCGCGGGCCTCACCTCTCCCCGACCCTCCCCCCGCGAGCGGGGGGAGGGAGGCGAGACCCTCGACGGCGCCGCTTCCGGCTTCCTTCTGGCGCTATCTCTCCATCGCGGCGGTGTTCGCGCTCGCGAACTCCTCCGACGCCTTCCTCATCAAGAAGGCCACCGACGTCGGCTACTCGCCCGCGACCGTCCCGCTGCTCTGGTTCGGGCACCACGTCGTGAAGACGCTCACCGGTGCGCCGGGGGGCGCGCTCTCGGACCGGGTGCCGCGCGCCTGGGTCGTGGCGGCAGGCTGGGCCGCCTATGCGCTCGCGTACTACGGCTTCGCGGTCGCGACCGAGCGCTGGCAGGTCGCGGCGCTCTTCGGGTTCTACGCGCTCTACCACGGGCTCACCGAGGCGGCGGAGCGCGCGATGGTCTCCGACGTCGCGGGGCGCGGGGTGCGCGGTCGCGCCTTCGGCTGGTACCACGGGATCACCGGTGCTGCCGCGCTGCCCGCCAGCCTGCTCACCGGCTGGCTGTGGGACGCGCGGGGCGCGCGCGTCGCGCTCGCGACCTCGGCGACCCTCGCGCTCGCTGCGGCGCTCGCGCTCACGGTGAGTGCAGGATGGGCGCGGCGGTCCGCCCGCGCCGTGTAGCCATCGTCGCACGGGCCCTTTTGGTTCCTTGACCCACTCAGGGGGCGTCGATAACTCGGGGCGAACCCGAAAATTCTCCGAGGCCGGACGAGGCCGGGAGGGAACCCATGGCTGACGTGTCGAAGAAGTACAGCGAACGCGATTTCTCGAAGGTGCGCGGGCTGACCGGCATCTCCGACAACCAGATCACCGAGCACCTCAAGCTCTACGCGGGATACGTGAAGCGCACCAACGGCCTCACGGAGAAGCTCTTCGGCCTCTGCAACGAGGGGAAGGCCTCGGGCGCCGACCCGGTCTACGCCGAGCTCACCCGCCGGATGGGGTTCGAGTACAACGGCATGATCCTGCACGAGTATTACTTCGGGAACATGGCGCCAGGCGCCCAGGCCGAGCCGGCGTCGGGTGGGAAGCTCAAGAAGGCGATCGAGTCGTCGTTCGGCGGCAAGTACGACACCTGGCTGGCGGACTTCCGCGCCATCGCCGCCATGCCGGGCGTCGGCTGGGTCATCACCTACCAGGATCCGAGCACGGGCTGGCTCTCGAACCACTGGGTCACCCTCCACAACGACGGCAACCCGGCCGGCTACACGCCCATCCTCGTGATGGACGGCTGGGAGCACGCATTCATGCGTGACTACCAGGCGACGGAGCGCTCGAAGTACGTGGACGCGTTCTTCAAGAACATCGACTGGGCGGCGTGCGAGCAGCGCGTGAAGTAGCGCCCGCTCGGGAGTGAGCTCGGACGTTCACCGGCTGGAAAGGCCCGGCGCACGCCGCCGGGCCTCTCGTGCCACCGCCGCAGGAGGCCGCCATGATCGACGACCTGACCCTCACCGTCCGTGATGACATGCGCAGCAATTCTACGGCGCGGCGCTCGCGCCGCTCGGCTACGGCGTCGTGATGGAATTCGAGCAGATGTGCGGCTTCGGCGACCGCGATTGACCGCGGCGCGTCGCCCGCCCCAGACTCTCGCCCGCCGTGCTCGTCCCCGCCGCCCGCCGCGCCGCCGTGCGCGGGAAGCTCCTCGCCTGGTGGGACGCCGGACACCGCGCGCTCCCCTGGCGCTTCCCGCAGGACGGCGCCGACCCGTACCGCGTCTGGCTCGCCGAGGTGATGCTGCAGCAGACGCAGGTGGCGGTGGTCGTGCCGTACTACCGGCGCTTCGTGGCGCGGTTCCCCACCCTGCGGGCGCTCGCCCGCGGGCGCGAGGAGGAGGTGCTCGCGCTGTGGAGCGGCCTCGGCTACTACGCGCGGGGGAGGCGGCTCCACGCGGCCGCGCGCGAGGCGCTCCGGCGGCACGGCACGCTGCCGGCCTCGCGCGAGGCGCTCCTCGCGCTGCCCGGGTTCGGCGCCTACACCGCCGGCGCGGTCGCGAGCATCGCGTTCGCGATCCCTGCGCCGTGCGTCGACGGGAACGTGGCGCGCGTCCTGTCGCGCCTGTTCCTGGTCGAGGGAGCGCCCGCCGCGAAGGCGACGAGGGAGCGGCTGTGGGCGCTCGACGCCGAGCTCGTCCCGCGCCGCCGGCCGGGCGATTTCAACCAGGCGCTCATCGAGCTCGGCGCGACCGTCTGCGGCAAGCCCGAGCCCCGCTGCGCGCGCTGCCCGCTCGCGTCGCTGTGCGCGGCGCGGCGGGCGGGACGGGAGCGCGCGGTACCGCCCGCGGCCGTCCGGCGCGCGCCCACGCGCATCGAGGTCGCCTGCGCCGTCATCGACCGCGGCGGTTCGCTGCTCCTCGCGCGCCGGCCTCCGGACGGGCTCTTCGGCGGCACGTGGGAGCTGCCGAGCACGCCGGTGGAGGTGGGCGAGGAGCCGCGCGCCGCGCTCGAGCGGGCGCTCGACGAGCGGCTCGGGCTGCGGGTCGCGGCCGAGGACGCCGTCGCGTCGGTGGACCGCGTCCTCACGCACCGAATGCTGCGCCTGACGGCGTTCCGCTGCCGCCTGCGGGCGTCTCGTCGAGACGCGCGGCTGCGCTGGATCCGCGATGGCGAGCTCGACGCGCTCCCGCTCTCCACGGCCATGCGCCGGCTCCTCGACGCCTGCCGCAGCCGCTTCCGGACGGCCGGTAGCGCGCGGCCGTCGGGTGGCGCCCGCTCGCCCGGTGGCGTTTCCACCGCACGGAGCTTGCGAGATCAGCTGCTCTTCGACTAGGGTGCGCGCTCGCTGGGGCGAAGAGCGCGTCTTTTCACGAGCGTTCACGGGGGCGTGATGAAAGGCCCTTGACAGGCGGGTCGCCCACCGTATAATTCGCGCCCCTTCACCGGGAACGTAGTTGGTCGCAAGCCGAGCGCCCCAGTGTTTCAGCGGGGCGTTTTCATTGAGGGAACCTTCTTCCGCATGCCGACGATCAGCCAGCTGGTGCGCCAGGGGCGCGAGCAGCTCCAGACCAAGAAGAAGGCGCCCGCGCTCAAGGAGTCGCCGCAGAAGCGCGGCGTCTGCACGCGCGTCTACACGACGACCCCCAAGAAGCCGAACTCGGCGCTGCGCAAGGTCGCCCGCGTCCGCCTCACGAACGGCTTCGAGGTGACGAGCTACATCCCCGGCGTCGGCCACAACCTCCAGGAGCACTCGGTCGTCCTCATCCGCGGCGGCCGCGTGAAGGACCTCCCGGGTGTGCGCTACCACATCATCCGCGGGACCCTCGACGCCGTGGGCGTCCAGGGCCGCAAGCAGAGCCGCTCGAAGTACGGCGCCAAGCGCCCCAGCTAAGGAACGGATTCGATGCCTCGTCGTCGCGAAGTCGAGAAGCGGAAGATCCTCCCCGATCCCAAGTTCCAGGATCGGCTGGTGGCGAAGTTCGTCAACAACCTGATGCGCAAGGGCAAGAAGTCCGTGGGTGAGAAGATCATCTACGGCGCCTTCGACCAGGTCGAGCAGAAGCTCAAGGACGATCCGCTCAAGATCTTCAAGAAGGCCCTCGACAACGTGAAGCCGGTGGTCGAGGTGAAGAGCCGCCGGGTCGGCGGCGCCACCTACCAGGTGCCGGTCGAGGTCCGCCAGGACCGCCGCGTCGCGCTGGCGATGCGCTGGCTCATCGATTATTCGCAGGGTCGCGGCGAGAAGACGATGGTCGAGAAGCTCGCCGGCGAGATCATGGACGCCGCCTCGAACCGCGGGAACGCGGTGAAGAAGCGGGAAGACACCCACAAGATGGCCGAGGCCAACAAGGCCTTCGCGCACTACCGCTGGTAAGAGGAGAGGCTCCGAAGGATCGGGAAGAGCAGGCCGGCTCGGTCGGCCCTCGTCAGCATCCCCGCTCTTTGACAGCTCGGTCAGGTCTTCACGCCGCGAGTCGGCGGAATCGGTTCGCTTTCAACGCTTCAGGTCGAGAAGAGACACGAAATGCCCCGCACCACTCCACTCGAGCGCTACCGCAACATCGGCATCATGGCTCACATCGATGCCGGCAAGACCACCACGACCGAGCGCATCCTCTTCTACACCGGGGTCACCCACAAGATCGGCGAGGTCCATGAGGGCACCACGGTCATGGACTGGATGGAGCAGGAGCGCGAGCGCGGCATCACCATCACGTCCGCCGCGACCACCGCCTTCTGGCGCGACCACCGCATCAACATCATCGACACGCCCGGCCACGTCGACTTCACGATCGAGGTCGAGCGGTCGCTGCGCGTCCTCGACGGCGCGGTCGCCTGCTTCGACGGCGTGAACGGCGTCGAGCCGCAGTCCGAGACGGTGTGGCGCCAGGCCGACAAGTACCAGGTGCCGCGCCTCTGCTTCATCAACAAGATGGACCGCGTCGGCGCCGACTTCTTCATGTCGGTCGACACCATCAAGGAGAAGCTGGGCGCCCGCCCCGTGCCGCTCCAGCTCCCCATCGGCCGCGAGGACAAGTTCCGCGGGATGGTCGATCTCGTGAAGATGAAGGGCATCACCTTCCAAGACGAGACGATGGGCGCGAAGTACCAGGAGATCGACATCCCGGCCGACCTCGTGGAGCAGGCGAAGGAGTACCGCGCCGCCCTCGAGGAGGCGGTGGCCGAGGTCGACGACGAGCTCATGGCGAAGTACCTCGACGGCCACGCGCTCACGAACGAGGAAGTGAAGAAGGGTCTCCGCGCCGGCACGATCGGGATGAAGTTCTTCCCGGTCATCTGCGGCACCGCCTTCAAGAACAAGGGCGTGCAGCAGATCCTCGACGCGGTGGTCGACTACCTGCCGAGCCCGATCGACGTCCCGCCGGTCAAGGGCGTCGACCCGAAGGGCGCCGAGGTGATCCGCGGCACCTCCGACGAGGCGCCGTTCTCGGCGCTCGCGTTCAAGCTGATGAACGACCCGTTCGTCGGGAACCTCACCTTCTTCCGCGTCTACTCGGGCAAGCTCGAGGCGGGCTCCTACGTCTACAACGCGACGAAGGACAAGAAGGAGCGCATCAGCCGCATCGTCCAGATGCACGCCGACAAGCGCGAGGAGATCAAGGAAGTCCTCGCCGGCGACATCGCGGCCGCCGTCGGCCTGCGCGCGACGACGACGGGCGACACGCTCTGCGACGAGGACAAGAAGGTCATCCTCGAGCGCATGATCTTCCCCGAGCCCGTGATCTTCGTCGCGGTCGAGCCGAAGACGAAGGGCGACCAGGACAAGATGGGCATCGCGCTCCAGCGCCTCCAGATGGAGGACCCCTCCTTCCGCGTCCGCACCGACGAGGAGACGGGCCAGACCATCATGGGCGGCATGGGCGAGCTCCACCTCGAGATCCTCGTCGACCGCATGTTCCGCGAGTTCAAGGTGGAAGCGAACGTGGGCAAGCCGCAGGTCGCCTACCGCGAGACCATCACGAAGACGATCGAGTCCGAGGGCAAGCACATCCGGCAGTCCGGCGGCAAGGGCCAGTACGGCCACTGCTGGCTGCGGCTCATCCCGCAGGCGCCCGGCCAGGGCTTCGAGTTCGAGAACGAGACGGTCGGCGGGTCGCTCCCCAAGGAGTTCATCGCGCCCATCGAGAAGGGCATCGTCGAGGCGATGCAGGGCGGGGTCCTCGCCGGCTTCCCGATGGTGGACATCAAGGTCGAGGTCTTCGACGGCAGCTTCCACGAGGTCGACTCGTCCGAGATGGCGTTCAAGATCGCCGGCTCGATGGGCTTCAAGGCGGGCGCCGCCAAGGCGGGCCCGGTCCTCCTCGAGCCCATCATGGACGTCGAGGTCGTGACGCCCGAGGCCTTCATGGGCGACGTCATCGGCGATCTGAACTCGCGTCGCGGCAAGATCCAGGGTATGAACCCGCGCGCCGCCGTCCAGGTGATCACGTCCCAGGTCCCGCTCGCCGAGATGTTCGGCTACGCGACGGATCTCCGGTCGAAGACGCAGGGTCGCGCCACCTACACGATGCAGTTCGCCCACTACGCGCAGGTCCCGAACAGCATCGCCGAGACCATCATCACGAAGACCAAGGGCGTCGCCGTCGGCAAGTAGCCCGATCGCAAGAAGAGAGGACGAGGACCATGGGCAAGGAAAAGTTCGAGCGCAACAAGCCGCACGTGAACGTCGGGACGATCGGTCACGTCGACCACGGGAAGACCACGCTCACGGCGGCCATCACGAAGGTGCTGGCGGCGAAGGGCATGGCGAGCTTCATGGCGTA
>DASWDS010000523.1:0-8735 GCA_036395165.1 Anaeromyxobacteraceae bacterium
TCGGGCTCGCCGCCGCGGCCGTGCTGGCCGTGGGCGGCGCCTACGGCGCGGCGCGCCTCAAGCGCTACGTCGACACCGACCCGGGCCTCTGCGCTCACTGCCACCGCGCCAGCCCCGAGTTCGCGCTCTGGACGAAGGGCAGCCACCGCTCCGTCGCGTGCCAGCGCTGTCACCACTCGACCCCGGAGGAGGGCCTCGCCATGCTGCGCGCCTTCCTCGCCGGGAGGAGCCCCGACGGCACGAAGCCGCACGCGAAGGTCGAGGTCGGCGCCTGCGCCGCCTGCCACCTCTCGCACGATCCGCAGTGGCCGCAGATCGAGGGCTCCCGCGGTCACCGCATCCACGCCGTGCAGCAGAAGATCGAGTGCGTGAAGTGCCACGCCGCCGGCATGCACGGGTTCGAGCCCGTGGTCGCGAGCTGCCGCGCGTGCCACGGCCAGCACCTCATCCGCCCGAGCGGGATGCAGCAGCTCCATTGCTTCGCGTGCCACAACTTCCTCTCCGCCGATCCGGGCCTGCGGCCGACGCGCCGCGACTGCCTCCGCTGCCACCGGGCCGAGGGCGTGCTCCCCGCGCGCTTCGCGGAGGATGCGCCCATGCAGCTCGAGTGCGGCGCCTGCCACAAGCCCCACGCCCGGAGCGCGGCCGAGGAGCGCACCGCCTGCGACGCGTGCCACCGCCAGATGGCGCGCGCGGGCCTGCATGCCCTCGCCGGCCACGCCGCGTGTTCCGAGTGCCACTCCGCCCACCTCTGGCGCACCGAGCCGAAGGGATGCCTGCGCTGCCACGCCCGTGCCCCCGCCCACGCCAAGGCGCGGGCCTGCGCCGCGTGCCACACCTTCGCGGGCGCCGGGCGGCCCATGCCGCCCGCCATGCCCTGATACGGCCGGGCCTTCCGGAGCGACCGGCGAGGAGCGGCCGGCACCGCGGATGGTCGCGATGCCGGCCCTCACGTCACTCCTCCTTGCGGAACACGCGCTCGTACTCCGCGGCGTGCTCGTCCTTCATGTACTCGAGGGTGGTCTGGCCGTTGAGCCAGGCCCAGTTCATGGGGAAGATGCTCGGCTTCAGGTGCACGTTGTAGAAGTGCACCACGAAGAGGAAGATCGCCGCGAGCGTCGCCTCCTCGCCGTGGACGATCTGCGCGCTCGAGAGCACGAAGGTCGGCAGGAAGCGCGAGAACTGCACCGGGAACCAGAAGATGAACCCGGAGCCGACCATCATGATGATGCCCCAGAACACCGCCCAGTAATCGAACTTCTCGAGGTAGTTGAACCGCTCGAACTTGGGGCGGTCCTTCTTCAGGCCGAGCATGAAGAGGATGTTGTCCCTGATGTCGAACGCGTCCTTGAGCGCCGGCACCATCGAGAGCGGCAGCGTCTTCTTCTTCGCGAGGAAGGTCAGATAGAGCAGGTGGTAGACGCCGGAGAGGATGATCATCGCCGCGGCGACGCGGTGGACCACCCCGGCCCCGTGCGCCCCGCCGAAGAGGGCGAGGAACTTCCGCGACACGTCGACGCGCTGCTCGAAGCTCGACATCCCGATGCTCTCCACCGCGCCCGCGCCGCGTAGCGGCCAGCCGGTGATGGCGAGCAGGATGACGCCGGCCAGCATGAACCAGTGCTGGATGCGCTGGTGGATGTCGAACCGGACCACCGTCCTCGTGAGCAGCTCCGGCTCGACCTCGTGCTTCTTCGCGAACCGGTGGCGGATCTCGTAGAGGAAGTCGATGAGGACGTGGAAGGCGAAGAAGAGGAGCGTGAGCGTGGTGAGGTACGAGAACATCACGTGCACGAAGTGCGGGATGGGCCCGGACTCCTGCAGCGGCTTGTGGCTGATGAGCGCCGCGAAGCTCGCCGTCGCGCCCTTGTGGCACTGGCCGCACGTCTGCACGCGGTTGTCGTCGTTGCGGGGGGGGCTGCTGAAGGCGACCGTCGACGCGGCGACCTCCTTGCCGGAGAGCGTCGCGTGGCCGCCCTTGAGAGCGCCCTTCGCGTCGCCGCGCACCGACCAGCCGTGGCAGTCGGTGCAGAGCGGCGCGCGCTGGCTGCCGATGGCGACGAGCCGGCCGTGGATCGAGTCGTGGTAGTTGAGCGCGACCTCCTCGCCGAGCTTGGCGGCCTCGACGAACTTGCGGTCGTCGTGACAGCCCTCGCACCTCTTCGCGAGGCCGGCCCAGTAGGCCCGGAACTTGGGGTCGGTGCGCTCGAGGCCCTTCGTCACTGCGTGCGGCGTGCCGTGGCAGCTCGCGCAGGTCGGGCCCGCCACCGCCTTGTCCGCGCCGAGCCACTTGGCGTGGCCCGAGGCGCGGAACGACTCGACCGAGTCGGAGTGGCAGCCGGCGCAGGCGAGATAGGCGCGCGGCGCGCTCGTCCGCGGCTGCCCGTCCGCCGTCTTGCCGGCGGCGAGCCGCGCGAGGAGGGCCGCGTCGGCGGCATCGGCCGGGGCGGCCAGCTCATGCGGCCCGGGCGCCGTGTAGCCGGCGTGGCAGTCGATGCAGCCGAGGCTCGCGTGGACGGACTTCTCGAACGCGGCGGTGAGGACGCCGGGCTCGCCGGCCTTCGACGCCTCGTGACACTGGAGGCAGTCCTGGTTCGTGGGCGCCGGCGCGACCGCGGCCGGCGCGGCGGTCTTCGCGGGCTCGCCCGCGTTGGCAGTCGTCCAGGTGGAGAGGACAGCAATGAGGAGGATGGCTCGCATGCTCGTGTAGCCCCGTTCTGTGATGGACCGGATGGATCGACTCGGGCGTGGGGACGGCCGACACTCTTGCGCTGGATCATTTCGTGGAAAATCCACGAGATGAGTCGATCCGAACGCCCCAGACGAGTGCATTTCCCCTGCCAGCGGACCGCGTCTGCGATCACCGACAATTGCGTCAGAGATTGTCGTGATTTCCAGACGGCGCGGTGGATTGACCCGACAGCGTCCCCGACACGATGGGTGGTTTCCCACCCTCAATTCCGGGGTATTTCACCCAGGAGCGGTGGACTGTCGCGGGCGCCGCGGGCACGGCGCGTCGCTCCCGGCCGCGCAAACCACGCGTCTCGCGCGGTCCCCCGTGCCCTGGAGCGCTAGGAGTGCGCCGCCACCTGGCGGAGGATGTCGAGCTCCTCGAGCGCCTTGCCGGCGCCGATGACGACGGCGCTGAGCGGGTCCTCGGCGAGGAAGACCGGGAGCCCGGTCTCCTCCCGCAGGAGCGTGTCGAGGTTCTTGAGGAGCGCGCCGCCGCCGGCGAGCACGATGCCGCGGTCGGCGATGTCGCCGGCGAGCTCGGGCGGCGTGCGCTCGAGCGTGACCTTCACCGCCTCCACGATGCCGTTGATGGGCTCGGAGAGCGCCTCGCGGATCTCGCTCGAGGTGACGGTGAGCGTGCGCGGCACGCCGGCCACGAGGTCGCGGCCCTTGATGTCCATCGTCAGCTCCTCCTCCGTCGGATAGGCGGTGCCGATGCCCATCTTGATGAGCTCGGCGGTCCGCTCGCCGATGAGGAGGTTGTACTTGCGCTTGATGTGCTGGATGATCGCCTCGTCCATCTTGTCGCCGGCGATCCGCACCGAGCGGCTGTAGACGATGCCGCCGAGCGAGATCACCGCGACGTCGGACGTGCCGCCGCCGATGTCCACGATCATGTTGCCCGACGGCTCGGTGATGGGCAGGCCCGCGCCGATCGCCGCCGCCATCGGCTGCTCGATCAGGTAGACCTCGCGCGCCCCCGCGCTCTCGGCCGCCTCGCGGACCGCGCGCTTCTCGACCTCGGTGATGCCGGACGGGATCCCGATGATGATCCGGGGCCGGACGAACTTCTTCCGGTTGTGCGCGCTGTTGATGAAGTACTTCAGCATCGCGGCCGTGATCTCGAAGTCGGCGATGACGCCGTCCTTCATCGGCCGGATGGCGACGATGTTGCCCGGGGTGCGCCCGAGCATCTCCTTCGCCTCCTTGCCGACCGCGAGCACGCGCCGGCCGCCGCGCGCGTCTTGCTGAACCGCCACCACGCTGGGCTCGTTGGAGACGATGCCCATGCCGCGGATGTAGATGAGGGTGTTCGCCGTACCGAGGTCGATCGCGAGATCGCGGGACAGCACGTTGTGGAGCCAGTCGAGCACGGTTTTCTAGTCCGGGGCGTGTGCGGGGGACGGCTGCGGGGACGGCGGGATATGAACGCTTCCTGTCGGAGATTTCAAGGGTTTTCGGGGCCCGCCGCCGCGGCAGGCGGGCGGCCGAGGTGGCCCGCGATCCACGACAGCACAACATCGTGGAAGACCTTCGAATTCTTCGGCTTCAGGATCCAGTGGCCCTCGTCCGGAAAGACGAGGAGCTTCGATTCCACGCCGAGGCGCTGGAGGGCGGTGTAGGCGGACAGCCCCTGCGTGACGGTCACTCGAAAGTCCAATTCACCATGCGTGATCAGGGTGGGTGTCTTCCAGGCCTTGACGTGGAGATGGGGTGACCAGCGGTCGTACTCGGTGCGGTCCTCCCACGGGCGGCCGAGCTCCCACTCCGGGAACCACAGCTCCTCCGTGTCGTAGTAGGACGCGCCGAGGTCGAAGTCGCCGGCGTGCGCGACGAGACAGCGGAAGCGGCCGGTGTGACCGTTCATCCAGTTCACCATGTAGCCGCCGTAGCTCCCCCCCGCCGCACACATCCGCTCGCCGTCCGCGTCGCCGCTCGCGACCGCCGCGTCGGTGAGCGCCATCACGTCGTCGAACGGGGTGCCCCCCCAGTTCCTGCGCACCGCGTCCTGGTACTCCTGGCCCCAACCCGAGGAGCCACGGGGGTTCGGCATCACCACCGTCCAGCCCCGGGCCGCATAGACGAGCGGGTTCCACCGAAAGCTCCAGGCGTCCCTCCACGCGCCCTGCGGCCCCCCGTGGAGAAGGACGACGGCCGGGTGGCGCTCCCCGGGACGGTGGCCGGGCGGCGTCATGAGGAGCCCGTGGATGGGGGAGCCGTCCTTGCCCTTCGCCTCGAGCGGCCGGACCGTGCCGAGCGACACCCTCGACAGGACCTCGCCGCCGAAGCGCGTGAGGACGCGGACCTTGCCGCCTTCGAGCACCGCCACCTCCGGCGGGCGCACGAGCCCGTCCACCAGGGCCGCGACGACGCTCCCGTCGCGCGACGGCGAGAGCGCGTGGAGGTTCGCGCCGGTGAGGACGCGCTTCACCGTGCCCGACCTCGGGTCCGCCTCGTACAGGTTCGTCTGCCCGCCCTCGTCCGCGGTGAAGGCGATGCGCGCGTCGGAGAGCCAGGCGAGCTCGTGGACCGAGAGGTCGAGCGAGGCGGTGAGATCGCGCGGCGCCTCGCCGGCCGCACCGCCCACCATGAGCCGGAACTTGTCCGACTCGAACCCGGGGCGCACCTGCGATCGCCACGCGAGCAGCTTGCCCCCCGGGGCGGGACGCGGCGTGCCGTCCCAGCCCGGACCCTGCGTCAGCCTCCGCGCCGGGCCACCGGCGAGGGGCACCGCGTACACGTCGGCGTTCGTGGAGATGGCCTCGACGGGATCCGCGACCATCGTGAACAGGAGCGCGCCGCCCGACGCGTCGAGGGTGAGGTCGCCCGCGTCGCCGCGCTGGAAGGGCGGCACGTCGTGGTCGCCCGGCGTGAGATCGACGATGGGTCCGCCCTCGAGCGGCACGCGCAGCACGTGCGAGCGCAGCCGCTCGCGCCAGGCATTCCAGTGACGGAAGAGGAGGCGCGTCGTCAGGTGCGGCGCGTCCTTCAGCTCCTTCTCGCGCGACGCGTGGCAGGCGGCGTCGGCCCCGCAGCCCGGGTCGACGTCGCTCGTGACGAGGAGCGACTTCCCGTCCGCGGACCAGAACAGGTCGCTCACCTCGGAGGCGAGCGCCGTCGCCGGCCTCGCCTCGCCGCCGTCCACCGCGATCGTGAAGGCCTGAGCCGAGGCGCCGCGCGTGGACACGAACGCCACGCGCCGCCCGTCGGGCGAGAAGCGCGGCGAGCTGACCCGCTCGCCGGCGGAGGTGGTGAGGCGGCGCGGCTCGCCACCCGACGTCGACACCACCCACAGCGACGACTCGAGCCGCGAGAGGTCCGCCGCCGGACGCGCCACCGTGAACGCGACGAGCTTCCCGTCGGGCGACACGGTGGGCGCCGCCACGCGCGGCGTGGCGACGAGGTCGTCGACCGTGAACGGCCTCTTCTCCGCCGTCATCGCGGCGGCGAGCGCGAGCGCGAGGAGGGCCGAGGTGGTCATGGAGGGCACCTTCTACCACGCCGGACACGCACGCGCCCCGCGCTGGAGGGACTGCGCTCCCGGCTCCGACGCGCTACCCTCGCCGCGGAGATGCACGATCTCGCTCAGCTCGCCCGCGCCACCGTGACCTGCGCCTCTTGCGGATACCTCGCGGGGACGCCCGCGGGCACGATGGAGCTCTGCCCGAGGTGCGGCGCCGCCCTGCGCGAGCCGCCCGCGAGGCCGCTCGAGCCCGAGCGCGCGAGCACGAGCTCGTGGGTGGGGAAGGTGATCGCGGACCGGTACCGCCTCCTCTCGCTCCTCGGCGAGGGCGGGATGGGCGCGGTCTTCAAGGCCGAGCACAGCCGCATGGGGAAGGCGCTCGCGGTGAAGGTCCTGCGCGGCGCCTTCGCGCGCGACCCCGCCGCGGTGGCGCGCTTCCGCGCCGAGGCGCAGATCGTCTCGCGCCTCTCGCACCCGCACACGATCGCGGTCTTCGACTTCGGCGAGATGGAGGGCGAGGGCTTCTACCTCGCGATGGAGTACGTCCCGGGGAAGGACCTCGCGACCTTGCTCCGCGAGCGGGAGCGCCTGCCCGAGGCGCGCGCCATCGGCATCGCCGAGCAGATCCTGGGGGCGCTCGCCGAGGCGCACGAGGCGGGGGTCGTCCACCGCGACGTGAAGCCCGCCAACATCATGGTCATGGAGACGCGCGAGGGCGACTTCGCGAAGGTGCTCGACTTCGGGATCGCGAAGCTGCGCGACGCCGGCGGCGGCGAGGCGGCGCAGGGCGTGATCATCGGGACCCCGAGCTACCTCGCGCCCGAGCAGGCGCGCGCGCTCGACGTGGACGAGCGCGCCGACCTGTACGCCGTCGGCGCCGTCCTGTACGAGCTCGTCTCCGGGCGGCCTCCCTTCGTGGCCTCCTCGCCGATGGCCGTGCTGGCCGCGCACGTGCGCGACACGCCGCGCCCGCTCGCCGAGATCGCGCCCGTCTCGCCCGGCTTCGCCGCCGTCGTGCACCGCGCGCTCGCGAAGCGGCCGGAGCACCGCTTCGAGAGCGCCCGGGCCATGCGCGAGGCGCTCCTCGCGCTGGGCGCGCGGCGTCCGCGCGCGGCGGTGCCGCCCGCGCGCCAGCTCGCCCTCGCGAGCCGCGCGGACTTCGCCCGGCTCGAGCGGGAGCTTCGCGCGCTCCGGCGGGGCCGCGCGGTCGCGCCGCTCGCGGTCGCGGCGGCGCTCCTCCTGGCGGCCGGCGTCGCGTCACGATGGAGCGACGTCTACCCGTTCCTCGCGCGCCGCGCGCCGGGCGCGGTGGCGGCGCTGCCGGGCTCGCTCCGCCCCGCGGACCTGTACGACGGCGATGAGCACGAGCCGAACGACACCCCGGCGGACGCGAACAGGCTCCCCTTGCCGCCGGGCGCCGACGGGAGGCGCGCGAGCGGCGTGGGGGCCATGCGCGGGACCCTCGGCGCGAAGCTCGACAGCGGGACGGGCGACGTCGACGTGTACCGGATCGACGTGCCGGCGACGGGGCGCCGCGTGGTGCTCGTGGCCGATCTCGCGGCGGCAGCCGCGCCGCGCGACGGCATCCGCGGCCTCGACGTCGTGCTCACGCTGAACCGGGACGACGGGGGCGAGGGCGTCCGGCGGGCGGCGCCGCTCGTCACGCAGGTCGATCGCGGCGGCGCGGGCAAGCCGGAGCGGCTCGTCGCGCTCGTCGAGCCGGGGACCTACTACCTCGCCGTCCGGGAGCGGCACGAGCCGGGGGCGATCCCCGTCGAGAGGCCGGGCGACCCCTACCTCCTGCAGGTCTCGCTCGAGGAGCCCCGGCCGGGCGAGGAGCTCGAGCCGAACGACGAGCCGCCGGCGGCGGGCAGCGCGCTCCGCTACCCTCAGTGGAAGGCGCTCGCGGAGCGGAACCCGCTCGGCGAGGGGGAGCGCATCTCGGGCGAGACGTCGCTCGACGACCCGGACACGTTCGCCGTCGAGCCGCGCGCGCAGGGCCAGCGGCCGGAGCTCGTGCTGCTCGTCCCCGAGCCGCGCGTCGCGCTCAGCGCGCAGCTGTGGGTGCCGGACCCCGAGGACCTCGCGCGCGGCGGACCCGAGCGCGTCCGCTTCGCGGAGGCGGGCGAGGGCGAGCCGGGCGAGGTGCTGGTCCTGAAGCTGCCCGGCACGCCCGCCGAGGGCGCGCCCGCGCTGGTGCGGCTGCGGGCGGCCGCGCAGGTCTCGGGGGAGGGGCGGTACGAGATCCTGGCGCACGGCGGTGGCGCCGCGAGCGGACCCGCGCTCGTCGCGAGGCTCGACGCGCTCGCCAAGGCGGGGCGGGCGGCGCAGGCGCTCGAGGCGGCCGCCGCCTTCGCTCAAGCGCTCCCCGACGCCGCCGCGCGCGACGAGGTGCTCGCCGCGGCGGGGACGATCGCGCGCGAGCTCGCCGCCGCGCTGCCGCCCGACGCCGCCTTCGAGCACGAGCGCGCCGCGCGGCGCCTCGGGCGCGCCCTCTTCGACGTGGTCGAGGGCAGGGTCCGGTACGGCGGCGCGTTCG
>DASWDS010000524.1:0-2170 GCA_036395165.1 Anaeromyxobacteraceae bacterium
GCTGGTGTACCAGTTGTCTCGCCAGAGGCATCGCTGGGTAGCTATGTGCGGAACGGATAACCGCTGAAAGCATCTAAGCGGGAAGCCAACCTCAAGACGACTTCTCCCGGGGCGCAAGCCCCCTGAAGCCCCCTCGAAGACGACGAGGTTGATAGGCCGGAGGTGTAAGCGCTGTGAGGCGCTCAGCTGACCGGTACTAATCGGGCGTGAGGCTTGGTCTCTCTTTTTTCAGGCCGACAAGGCCTTCCGTCGAGGTCAAGGTCGAGGTCCCGAAGCGGACCCGCGACCGGCCGCGCTGGTCGCTTTCTACCCATCGTATTCGGTTGTCAGGCAGCTCGTGCTGCCGATCTTTTTCAGGTTTGCGGTGGCTATTTCGGTGGGGTCACACCCGTTCCCATCCCGAACACGGAAGTTAAGCCCACCAGAGCCGATGGTACTGCACGGGAAGCCGTGTGGGAGAGTAGGTCGCCGCCGCATCTTTTCGAAAAGCCCGCCCTCGTGGCGGGCTTTTCCTTTTTCCGGGGTCGTGCGGCGAGGGTGTCCGCGCTAGACTCGCCGTGCCAGTCGCAACCGCTCGAGGAGAGGCCGCATGGGACGAGTCATGGTCGGCGTGATCGGTGGGACCGGGCTCGGCGAGGCGCTCGGCGCCCTCGGCACGGGCCAGGTCCACCACGTCGAGACGCCCTTCGGCCGGCCCTCCGGCCCGATCAGCGTCACCGAGCTGGGCGGCATCCCGGTGGCGCTCCTCTCGCGGCACGGGGACGGCCACCTGCTCAACCCGTCGCGCGTGCCGTATCGCGCGAACATCTTCGCGCTCAAGGCGCTCGGGGTGACCCACATCCTCGCGAGCGGGGCGGTCGGCAGCCTGCGCGAGGAGCTGGCGCCGAAGACGCTGGTCATCCCGGACCAGGTCATCGACAAGACGTTCGGGCGCGCGAGCACGTTCTACGACGACCTCGCGGTCCACGTGGAGCTCGCCTCGCCCTTCTGCTCGACGCTCAGGAACCTGCTCGTCAAGGGCGGGACCGGGCTCGCGACGCGCGTCCACCAAGGCGGGACGTACGTCTGCATGGAGGGGCCGCAGTTCAGCTCCCGCGCCGAGAGCGAGCTGCACCGTGGCTGGGGCGCCTCGCTCATCGGCATGACGGCCATGCCCGAGGCGAAGCTCGCCCGCGAGGCCGAGATCTGCTACGCGCTCGTCGCCCTGCCGACCGACTACGACTGCTGGCGCACGCACGCCGCCCACGCCGACCAGAACAAGCTCATCGAGGAGATCCTCGGTAACGTGAAGGCGGCGACGCAGAACGCGCTCGAGCTCATCCGCCGGACCATCCCCGTCATCGCCGCCATCGAGAAGCCGTGCGCGTGCCAGTCGGCGCTCGCCCTCGCCATCTGGTCCGACCCCTCGCGCATCGCGCCCGAGGTGAAGGAGCGGCTCCGCCCGCTCCTCGGCAAGTACCTGGGCTGACGGACGCTCGGGCCGGCGCTACCCGCGGGCCCGACTGTCGCCGGCGCCGGCGCGGGCGAGCGCGTCCCGGAGCTTCTTCAGATCTTCCACGAAGCGCTCGAGCTCGGCGCGCCGCGTCTCGTCGTCCGGCGCGCGCAGGATCGACGAGGGGTGGATGGTGCCCATCACGAGCGGCGCGAGCGCCGACGGCATCACCTCGCCGCGGTGCTGCGTCACCTTGAACGTCTTCCCCAGCAGCGCCTGCGCCGCGGTCGCGCCCAGGCACACCACGGCCGCCGGGCGGATCACGGCCAGCTCGGCGTCGAGCCACGGCCGGCACGCGCCGATCTCGCCCGCGTTCGGCTTCTGGTGGATGCGCTTCTTCCCGCGCGGCTCCCACTTGAAGTGCTTCACCACGTTCGTGATGTAGATCCGGTTCCGGTCGAGGCCGGCCTCCGCGATCGCGCGCTCGAGCAGGCGGCCGGCTGGCCCGATGAACGGGTGCCCCTCGAGGTCCTCTCGATCGCCCGGCTGCTCGCCGACGAATACGACGTCGGCCGCGGCCGCGCCCTCACCGAAGACGGTCTGGGTGCCGCGCTCCCACAGGTGGCACGCTCGGCAACCGGCCGCCGCCGCGCGCAGCTTGGGAAGGGTGGGGCGGGGTGGCACGAGCGGCGCGGCCGAGCCGGCGCCCGGCTCGCCGCCGTCCACGCGGCCGTCAGC
>DASWDS010000525.1:0-2443 GCA_036395165.1 Anaeromyxobacteraceae bacterium
GTTCAACGTGCTCGGTCAGTTCTTCGAGGGCGGCACCGTGCTCGACCTGTACGCCGGGAGCGGCGCGCTCGCGCTGGAGGCGCTCTCGCGCGGCTGCGAGCGCGCCGTGTGCGTGGACGCCGCGCGGGAGGCCGCCGAGGCGATCCGCCGCAACGCCGAGGCGTGCGGGTTCGGCGCGCGCGTGGAGGTGCGCCGCGAGCCCGTCGAGCTCGCGCTCGGGCGGTTGCCGCGCGTCGCCTTCTCGCTCGCCTTCCTCGACCCGCCGTACGCGCTCGGCCCGGAGCCGGCGCTCGCAGGCGTCGCGCCGGTGCTCGCGCCGGGGGCGACGGTGGTGGCGGAGCACGACGCCCGGCGTCCTCCGCCGGACCGGGTCGGCGCCCTCGCGCTCGTCGATCGCCGCGCGTACGGCGACACGGGGATCTCGATCTACCGCCTGGAGTAGGGGAGAATCGCGGCCATGAATCGCCTCGCCATCTACCCGGGGTCGTTCGACCCGCTGACGAACGGCCACCTCTCGCTCATCCAGCGCGGGCTCAACATCTTCGCCGGGCTCATCGTGGCGGTGGCGAACAACCCCGACAAGACGCCGCTCTTCACGTTCCAGGAGCGGATGCAGATGATCCGGGACGCGGTCGGGAACGACCCGCGGGTCGAGGTGGACAGCTTCGACGGGCTGCTCGTGCAGTACGCGCAGCGGCGCGGGGTCCACACCGTGCTGCGCGGGCTGCGCGCCGTCTCGGACTTCGAGTACGAGTTCCAGCTCGCCAACATGAACCGCCGGCTCGACCGCGAGTTCGACAGCGTCTTCGTGATGACGGGCGAGGATTACTTCTACGTGTCGGCCCGGCTGGTCCGGGAGGTGTCGCGCTTCGGCGGCGACGTCTCGTCGCTCGTGCCGCGCAACGTGCTCCTCGCGCTCGAGCGGAAGCGGGCCCAGGACCCGCCCGGCAAGAAGCCCGGCAAGAAGTGACGGCGCTTGCACGTCGGGGCCGATCCGCTACCCTCTAGACCCTTCTCGCTTCGAACCCAGGAGTCGCCATGGCTTCGTCCACCCTCCACCCGCTCGCCCAGGCCGCGAACGACGCGCTGGCGAAGGACTGTCCGGTCGTGCTCGACCTGCTCTCCCAGCGGGGCAGGCGCTTCTTCTTCCCGGCGAAGGGCATCCTCGCGCAGGGCGCCGAGGCGAAGCTGAAGGCGAAGACCGCCAACGCGACCGTCGGCATCGCGACCGAGAACGGCGCGCCGATGCACCTCGCCTGCATCCACAAGTACTACCAGGGGCTCACGCCGAGCGAGATCTACGACTACGCGCCGAGCTACGGGAAGCCCGACCTCCGGACCGCGTGGGCGAAGAAGCAGCGCGCCGAGACGCCGTCGCTGCGCGACCACCCCCTCTCGAACCCGGTGGTCACGAACGCGCTGACGCACGGCCTCGGTCTCGTGGGCGACCTCTTCCTCGATCCGGGCGACCAGGTCCTCAGCCCGGACCTCATGTGGGAGAACTACAACCTCTTCTGGGAGACGCGGCTCGGCGCCGAGTTCAACTCCTTCCCCTTCTTCGACGCGCAGCTGAAGGGGTTCAACGTCTCGGGCTTCACGGCGGCGCTCGCGAAGCACCGCGGCAAGAAGCTCGTCGTCTCGCTCAACTTCCCGAACAACCCCTCCGGCTACACGCCCACGCGCGCCGAGGCGGACGCCGTCGCCGCCGCGCTCGGCGCCGAGGCCGAGGCGGGGACGAAGCTCGTCGTGGTGGTCGACGACGCCTACTACGGGATGTTCTACGACGAGAGCAGCGCGACCGAATCCATGTTCGGCAAGCTCGTGCGCGCCTCGAGCAACCTCCTCGCCGTCAAGGTGGACGGCGCGACGAAGGAGGAGTTCGTCTGGGGCCTGCGCGTCGGCTTCCTCACGTTCGGCGTGAAGAACGGCACGACCGCCGCCTACAAGGCGCTCGAGGACAAGACGGCCGGCCTCGTCCGCGCGTACGTCTCCAACATCTCCAACCCGGGCCAGTCGATCGTCCTCAAGGCCCTCAACGATCCCGAGTTCCGCGCGCAGCAGGCCGAGAAGGTCGCGACGCTGCGCGGCCGCGCCGCGGTCGTGGCGAAGGAGTGCCGCCGCCCCGAATACGCCGACTGCTGGGATGTCTACCCGTTCAACTCCGGGTACTTCATGTGCCTGCGCCTCAAGGACGCGGACGCGGACACCGTGCGCGTGCGCCTGCTCGACGAGCACGGCGTCGGCACCATCGCGCTCGGGAAGCAGGAGCTGCGCATCGCGTTCTCCTGCCTGACGGAGGCGCAGATCCCCGACGTCTTCAGCGCCGCCGCCAAGGCCGTCCGCGCGGTGCGCGGGCGCTGACGGTTCCGCGCCTCTCGGAGCGGGGACGGCGGCGCTCGAGTGTCGCCGCGCTATGCTAGGGTGCACGCCCCATGCCTCGACG
>DASWDS010000526.1:0-8507 GCA_036395165.1 Anaeromyxobacteraceae bacterium
CGCCGGTCGCGTTGATCACCCGGCGGAGGGAACCGCGAGCGGCCGACTCGAGCCGCGCGAGGAGATTGGATTCGATGTCGGGCGGTGTGGGACAAGCCGCGCCCGCGAGGATCCCGCCGCGCAGCTCGTCGAGGACGGCGCGCACGGTCTCCATCACCGGCGCGTGGCCCAGCCGCGCCACGAGGCCTGCTTCCTGCGCCGCCAGGAGCAGCCGGTCGGCCTTCGGGAGCTTGCGCACCTCGAGGGCGCGATCGCCCGTCGCCTTGTCCGGCGTCATGGCATTCGCCTTAGCACGCTTTCGCCCCGATCCGCTTCCGGCGAAGCGGACCCTTGCCCGCCCCCGATCGGGAACAACGTAGTTGCCTGAATTTCCGGGACAAGGTAATCCTTCGGCCCACCTTATGCTCCCCGAACAGGCTGCGGCGCAGTCCTATCTGTGGCTCATCGTGGTCCTGCCGCTCCTCGGCGCCGCCGTGAACGGCTTCGTCGGCCGGAAGCTCGGCAAGGCGAACGTCGCGCTCATCGCGATCGGCGTCATGGTCGGCGCGTTCGCGCTGTCGTGCGTCGCGTTCGCGTCGGCCGCGCAGGGCCAGACCCTCCACTTCCGTGGCGACACGTGGTTCAGGGTCACGGGCCCCGACGGACGCTCGCTGGTGAACGTCACGTGGGGATTCCTGGTCGACCGTCTCTCCGGGACGCTCGCGCTCATCGTCACCGGCGTCGGCACGCTCATCCACGTCTACTCTGCGTCGTACATGAGCCACGAGGACGACTTTGGATATGCGCGGTTCTTCGCGTACCTGAACCTCTTCGTCGCCGCGATGATGACGCTCGTCCTCGGCGACAGCTTGGTGATGACGTTCGTGGGGTGGGAGGGCGTCGGCCTCTGCAGCTACCTGCTCATCGGGTTCTGGTACACCGACCAGCAGAAGGCGTACTGCGGCCGCAAGGCGTTCGTCACGAACCGCATCGGCGACTTCGGCTTCCTCATCGGCCTCTTCGCCTGCCTCTCCATCTTCGGCACCGTCGAGTACGGCCAGATGGCGAGCGCGGTCCACGGGGTGTCGCGCGAGACGCTCCTCACGGCGGGCCTCTTCTCCGGCAAGACGCTGGGGTGGGCGCTCACCTTCGCCACCCTCGGCCTCTTCGTCGGCTGCACCGGCAAGAGCGCGCAGCTGCCGCTCTACGTGTGGCTGCCCGACGCGATGGCCGGCCCGACGCCCGTCTCGGCCCTCATCCACGCCGCGACGATGGTCACCGCCGGCGTCTACCTCGTCGCGCGCACGAGCTTCCTCTTCGCGCTGGCGCCGGCGTCGATGGCGGTGGTGATGCTCACCGGGGCGCTCACGGCGGTGGTCGCCGCCGGCATCGCCTTCGCCCAGAACGACATCAAGAAGGTGCTCGCCTACTCCACGGTGAGCCAGCTCGGCTTCATGTTCATCGGCGTCGGCGCGGGCGTCTACTTCGCCGGCGTCATGCACCTCGTCACGCATGCCTTCTTCAAGGCCTGCCTCTTCCTCGGCGCGGGCTCGGTCATGCACGGCATGCACGAGGACACCGACATCCGGAACATGGGCGGCCTCTGGAAGAAGATGCCGCACACGGCGAAGACCTTCCTCATCGCCACCCTCGCCATCACCGGCATCGTCCCGCTCTCGGGCTTCTTCTCCAAGGACGCCATCCTGGCGGGCGCGCTCTTCAGCGAGAACCACGCGCTGCCCTGGGCCGGGAAGCTCGCCTATGCGCTGGGCACGCTCGCCGCCGCCGGCACGGCCTTCTACATGATGCGCCTCTTCGCGCTCACCTTCGCGGGCAAGCCGCGCACGCCCGCCGCCGAGCACGCGCACGAGTCGTCGCCGGTCATGCACGTGCCGCTGTGGGCGCTCGCCATCCTCTCGGTGGTGGCGCTCGTCCTCGGCCTCCCCAAGTTCGAGGTCTTCGGGCACTGGGGCGAGCTCTTCGGCGAGTTCATGCACCCGGTGTTCGCGCAGGCGACCGAGCTCCTCGGGATCGAGGAGCACGTCGCGCTCTGGCCCTTCGCGGTCGCGTGGGGCATCGCGCTCGTCTTCGGCTGGACGGCGTGGCAGATGTACGCCGGCGCCTGGCGCGCCGCGCCGGAGCGCCTCGCGCGAGGCTTCCCCGCGCTCTACCGCTTCACGCTCGACAAGTTCCGCGTCGACGAGCTGTACGACCTCGTCGTCATCCGTCCCATCCGCGGGATCGCCTGGGCCCTGTGGCGCTTCGTGGACGCCTTCCTCATCGACGGTGTGCTCGTGAACGGCTCGGCGCGGCTGGCCGGGTTCCTGGGCCGCGTCTTCCGCGTCGTGCAGAACGGCGACGCGCAGCGGTACGCGGCGGTCATGGCCGTCGCGGCTGCGGTGATCCTCTGGTCCGTGCTCCGCGTGGGAGGCCGCTAGGTGGCTTCGTCCAACCTGCTCTCGATCGTCGTCTTCCTGCCGCTCGCCGGCGCCGTCGCCGCCGCGTTCTTCCCGGCCTCCGAGTCGGGGCAGCACCGGGCGCTCGCGCTCGTGGTGTCGCTCGCCACCTTCCTCGTGTCGCTCGGGCTCTGGTTCGGCTTCGACCTGTCGCCGGGGGCGCCGGAGTTCCAGTTCCAGGTGCACGTCCCCTGGATCGCGAGCCTCGGCATCGGCTACCACGTCGGCATCGACGGCGTCGCGCTCCTCCTCGTCATGCTGACGACGGCGCTCACGCCCATCGTCATCCTGTCGGCCTGGAACGCCGTCCAGGACCGCGTGAAGGAGTTCATGATCGCGCTGCTCGTGCTCGAGACGGCGATGATCGGCACCTTCGCCGCGCTCGACCTCATCCTCTTCTACGTGTTCTGGGAGTCGGTGCTCATCCCGATGTACCTGCTCATCGGCGTGTGGGGCTCGGAGAACCGCCTCTACGCGACGGTGAAGTTCTTCATCTACACCTTCGTGGCGAGCGTGCTCATGCTCGTCGCGATCATCTACGTCGGCGGCCGCGCCGGCGGCACCTTCGACTACGTGCAGGTGCGCGAGGTCTTCCAGACCTCCCCGTCCGCGCAGCGCTGGCTCTTCCTCGCCTTCGCCGCCGCGTTCGCGGTGAAGGTCCCGATGTTCCCGGTCCACACGTGGCTGCCCGACGCGCACACCGAGGCGCCCACCGCGGGCTCCGTCATCCTGGCCGGCGTGCTCCTCAAGATGGGCACCTTCGGCTTCTTCCGGTACGCGCTGCCGCTCTTCCCGGAGGCGGCGCTGCACTTCCGGCCCCACATCGCGACGCTGGCCGTCATCGGCATCGTGTACGGCGCGCTCATGTGCTTCGTGCAGAAGGACATGAAGCGGCTCGTCGCCTACTCGTCCGTGTCGCACATGGGCTTCGTGATGCTCGGCCTGATGGCGCTCACGGCCGAGGGGCTCACGGGCGGCGTCTACCAGATGCTGAACCACGGCGTCTCGACGGGCGCGCTCTTCCTCATGGTCGGCATGCTCTACGAGCGGCGCCACACGCGCGCCATCGCGGAGTACGGTGGCGTCGCGCGGCGGGTGCCGTGGATCGCGGCCGCCTTCGTCGTGGTGACGCTCTCGTCGATCGGCCTCCCGGGCACGAACGGCTTCGTCGGCGAGTTCCTCATCCTCTCCGGCACCTGGCTCGGGCGGCTCGCCCACGCGCCCTGGTTCTCGGCCATCGGCGCCACGGGCGTCATCCTGGGCGCAGTCTACATGCTGCTCCTGGTCGAGCGCGTCTTCTTCGGGCCGATGACGAACGAGAAGAACGCCGGCCTCCTCGATCTCTCGCTGCGCGAGTGGGCGGTGATGGCGCCGCTCATCGTGCTCATCGGCGTCATGGGCCTCGTCCCGCAGCCGTTCCTCGCGCCCGCGAAGCAGCCCGTGGACCGCCTCCTCACCCGGTTCGCCGCGGCCGAGCAGCGCCTGCGCGATCAGGACCCCTCGCGCCCACCCACCACCGGCACGCAGCCGCCTGCGATCGCCGGGAGGGAGTGACATGAACGGCCCGCCGACCACCGACCTCGCCGCGATGCTCCCCGTCGCCATCCTGACGTCGGGTGCGCTCGTGCTCCTCATGTCCGAGGTCTTCCTCACCTCGGGCCGCCGCGGCTACCAGGCCGGGCTCACCGTGGCCACCGCCGCGATCGCGGCCATCGCCGCCATCGCGGTCCCGCCGGCGGGGCGGATCTTCGGCGGCCAGGCGGTGGTGGACGCCTTCTCGGTGTTCATCACCGTCACCGTCTGCGGCGGGCTCGCGCTCACGACCCTCGTCGGCGCGCCCTGGCTCGCGGAGCGCGGCGCGGAGCGCGGCGAGTTCTACGCCCTCACGCTCTTCGCGGCGACGGGCATGTCGCTCCTCGGGAGCGCGTCGGACCTCCTCGTCGCGTTCATCGCCATCGAGGTGATGAGCCTCTCGACCTACGCGCTCGCCGCCTGGATGCGGCGCGGCCGCAAGCCGGCCGAGGCCGCCTTCAAGTACTTCCTCCTCGGCGCGTTCTCGTCGGCGCTCTTCATCTACGGCAGCGCGCTCGTCTACGGCGCGACCGGCTCGACGCTCTTCTCGGCCATCCCGCGCGGCTCGGGGCCGCTCGTCGTCGTCGGGATCGGGCTCGTCGGCGCGGGCCTGGCGTTCAAGGTCGCGGCGGTGCCCTTCCACCTCTGGACGCCCGACGTGTACGAGGGCGCCCCCACGCCGGTGACCGCCTTCATGGCGGCGGGCGTGAAGACCGCGGCCTTCGCGGTGCTCGCGCGCGTGCTCGTGTCGGTGTGGGGCGGCGCCGCGCTGGCGTCGAGCTTCGGCGGCGTGGTGGCCGTGCTCGCGATCCTGACGATGCTCTTCGGGAACCTGCTCGCGCTGCCGCAGCGCAGCGTGAAGCGGATGCTGGCCTACTCGTCGATCGCGCACGCGGGCTACCTCCTCGTCGGCGTCGTCGCAGCGGGCGCGGCCGGCGCGCGCGAGAGCGCCATCTCGAGCGTGCTCTTCTACCTCGCCGCGTACACCGCCACCGTCATCGGCGCCTTCGCGGTGGTGGGCGCGCTGGAGCGCCGCGGCGCTCCCGGCGAGGAGCACGAGGACTCGTGGGACCTCTCGCGCCTCGCGGGCCTCGCGAAGCGCCGTCCGGGCCTCGCCTTCGCGATGACCATCTTCATGCTGTCGCTCGCCGGCGTCCCGCCCACCGCCGGCTTCATCGGCAAGCTGCTCGTCTTCAAGGCCGCCATCGGCGCGCAGGCGTACGGGCTCGCGATCATCGGCGTGCTCACGAGCGCGCTCGGCGCGTACTACTACCTGCGCGTCGTCGTCTACATGTACATGCGCGCGCCCGAGGGCGAGGAGGAGGCGACGCTCTCGCCGTCCCTCACCGTCGCGCTCGCCGCCTCGGCCCTCGCGGTCGTCGTCCTCGGCATCGGCCCGGAGCCCGTCGCGGCGCTCGCGCGCGCGGCGTCGATCCTCACGCCTTGACGACTCGCGCTCCCTCCCGTTCCCCCTGAGCGGTCGTTCGCTCACGGGCCCCTCGGTTGGGTTCCCTCGGCAGCTCGCCATGCGGCGCGCAGCCGGCGCCGGTACCGTCTGACCCGCATCCGGCGAGTCCCTGAACGTCCGGCGGAGAGACGTGCTCGCGCGCGAGCGGCGCGTGGCAGCGCGTCAGACCGGCGCCCCCTCGCTCGCGCCGATCCCGAGCCGCTTCATCTTGCGCCAGAGCGTCGTGGACGACACCGCGAGCTCGCGCGCGACGCGCGAGAGGTCGCCGCCGCACCGGGCCAGGGCTGCCTCGATGGCGCGGCGCTCCGCCGCGTCGACCGCCTCGGCCAGCGTCTGGACGCCGCCCGCGCCGGGGAGGGCGCCCATCGCCCCCTCGAACCGGATGTCGGCGTCGGAGAGCACGGCGTGCGGCGCGAGCGCGGCCGCCTGCTCGATCATGTTCTCGAGCTCGCGCACGTTGCCCGGCCACGGGTACTCGATGAGCTTCTGGAGCGCGGCGGGCGAGAGCGACTTCCGCTCCCCGGTGCGCTCGGCGTACTTCTCGAGGAAGTGATGCGCCAGGATGGGCACGTCCCCGCGGCGCTCTCGCAGCGGCGGGACGCGCAGCGGCACCACGTTGAGCCGGTAGAAGAGGTCCTCGCGGAAGCGCTTCTCCGCGACGGCCGTCTTGAGATTCTGGTTGGTCGCGGCGATGACGCGGACGTTCACCTTCACCGAGAGCGACTCGCCCACGCGCCTGATCTCGCCCTCCTGGATGGCGCGCAGGAGCTTGGCCTGCGCGCCGGGCGCGGTCTCGCCGATCTCGTCGATGAAGAGCGTCCCGCCGCTCGCCTCCTCGAACAGGCCGCGGCGCGCGCGGATCGCGCCCGTGAAGGCGCCGCGCGCGTGCCCGAACAGCTCCGACTCGAGGAGCGTCTCGGTGATGGCGGCGCAGTTCACGGGGACGAAGGGCTTGTCGGCGCGGCGCGAGGCCGCGTGGAGCGCGCGCGCGATGAGCTCCTTGCCGGTGCCCGACTCGCCCGTGACGAGCACGGTCGCGTCGGTGGGCGCGACGCGCACCACGCGGTCGAGGAGCTCGCGAAGCGCCGCCGAGCGGCCGACGATGTGCTCGAGGCCGTAGCGCGCCTGGAAGTCGCGGCGGAGCAGGCTCACCTCGCCCAGCAGGCGGCGCTTGTCCAGCGCCTTCCCGACGCGCAGGAGGAGCTCCTCCTCCTTGAAGGGCTTCGCGATGTAGTCGTAGGCGCCGCGCCGGATGGCCTCCACGGCCGACTCGATCGTGCCGTAGGCCGTCATGACGATGACCTGCGTGGTCGGCGACGTCTCGAGGGTGGCGCGGAGCACCTCCATCCCGTCCACCGCGCCCATCCGGACGTCGGTGAGGACGACGTCGAACGGCTCCGCCGTGATGCGCTGGATCGCGGCCGCGCCGTCCTCGGCCTCCGCGACCGCGTACCCGGCCTCGCGCAGCACGATCGCCGTCGTGGCCCGCATGTTGCGCTGGTCGTCGACGACGAGGACCTTGGCGGCGGCCGGGGGGGCGTTCGCCTGCTCCCCTGGGCCACCGGCGGTCGCTGCGTCACTCATCGCGCCATCCTCGACCCATCCGCCGGCGCATTTCAACAAGGTCGTCGACCGGGCCGGGCGCCCGCGGCAGGTGGAGCGCGAAGGTGGTGCCGCTGCCGCCGGGTCGCGCCCGCACCTCGACCCGGCCATGGTGGCCGTCCACGATGCGCTTCACGATCGCGAGCCCGAGCCCGGTGCCGGTCGGCCTCGTGGTGAAGAACGGCTCGAAGATCCGGTGCCGCACCTCGTCCGGGATGCCGCAGCCCGTGTCCGACAGCTCGACGACGGCCGCGTCGCCGTCGACGCGCGCGCGCACCGTGAGCGTCCCGCCCTCCGGCATGGCCTGGACCGCGTTCACGACCACGTTCACGATGGCCTGCCGCAGGAGGTGGGCGTCGATCGGCACCGGCGGGAGGTCGGCCGGGACGTCGCGCTCGACCGCGATGCGGTCGCGGGCGTCCGTGAGCGCGGCGGCGACGGCCTCGTCGAGGACGCGGTCGAGCGCCTCGGGCCGGAGGGTCGGCGGGGCCGGCTTCGCGAAGTCGAGGAGGTCGCCCACGATGCGATTCAGCCGGTCCGCCTCCTCGCCGACGATGTCGAGGAGCATGTGGGCGTCGCGGTTCGCCTGCGAGAGCCGCCGCAGCGAGCCGAGCGAGTTGAAGATCACGCCGAGGGGGTTGCGGACCTCGTGCGCGATGACGGCGGCGAGCTCGCCGAGCGCGGCCAGCCGCTCCTGGTGCACGAGCTGGTCCTGGGCGCGCGCGAGATCGGAGTAGGAGCGCCGCAGATCCTCGTAGAGCCGCGCGTTGTCTACCGCGACCGCGAGCTGGTTCGCGATGGCGGTGGCGCGCTCGACCTGGGCCGGCGTGAACTGGCGCGGACCGCGCGTGTCCGAGATGACGACGGCCCCGATGGCGCGGTCGCGGACGACGAGCGGCACCGCCAGGTAGGCGCGCCCGCCGGACGCGGCCTGGAGCGTTCGATCGACGCGCGTATCGAGCGCGGCGTCCTCGACGACGAGCGGGGCGCGGTGGCGGAACACCCACGGCCCCACGCTGCGATCGTCGTCGAGCGGGATGTTCCGGCCGACGAGCTCGGGGTGGTTCCCGGCGGCCGCGCGGACGACCATGTGCGCTGCGGGCGGCTCGGCGAGCAGCAGGTATCCGTCCGGTGCGTCGACGATGCGCGCGAGGTTCCGGACGCCGGCCTCGAGCACCTCGTCGAGATCGAGGGAGGCGACGAGCGAGCGCCCCACCTCGAGCAGCAGCCCCAGCTCCTCGGCGCGGTGCCGCGCCTCGGCGTAGAGAGCCGCGTTCTCCATGCCCACCGCCGCCTCGCTGGCGAGCGCGCAGGCGAGCGCGACGTCGGCGTCGCTGAAGCGCCGCTGCGGCACGTCCGCGATGGCGACGAGCCCGCGGGTGGCGCCGCGCGAGGTGAGCGGGACGAGGAGGAGCGACAGCGGCGGCGGG
>DASWDS010000527.1:0-11440 GCA_036395165.1 Anaeromyxobacteraceae bacterium
TGCCCGGACGAGCGCTCCTCGCCGTCGTGCCCCCGCTCGTGGTGGGGCGGTTCCGCCGCCCGCCAGCGCTCGAGGAGATCCGTCCCCTCCCCGGTGGCCGCCACCGTGATCTCGAGGAGCTGCAGCGCGTCCGTGAAGTAGGCCTGCGAGGTGATGCCGCGCTTGCGCCGCCGCTGGCCGCGGAAGGTGCGCTGCGAGCTGAGCGCGAGGCGCGTCCGCTCCGCGATGCGCCGCGGGAGGCGCGCCGTCGCGACGAGCTCCGCGAGGAACGCGTCGCGCTCGTCCGACTGCCCACCGGTCTCGCCGGCCGGGAGGTGCAGGAGGAGCGCGCCGAGGAGCACGGCCTCGCTCGGATCGCCCCCGTCCCGGACGAGCGCGTCGAGCGCCTGCAGGTGAGCGAGGAAGCGCCGCCGGCCGTCGTCGGGGGCGCGATCGTAGAAGGTGGCGAGCGCGGGCAGGAGGACCGGGAGGGCGCCCGACGTGCGGAGGAGCTCGAAGGCGCGCGTGGAGGCCCCGCAGCGCAGGATCTTGAACGTCTCCTCGAGGAGGCGCGGCGGCGCGCAGCGCGCCAGCTCGGGCCCGTGGCGGCGCATCGCGGCGAAGGTCTCGGGCTCGATCGTGAAGCCGAGGCGGGAGGCGAAGCGGATGGCGCGCAGCGCGCGGACCGGGTCCTCCTGCATGCGGATCTCGGGATCGCCGATGGTCGCGATCCGGCGCGCCTCCAGGTCGGCGCGGCCGTCCACGTAGTCGATCACCTCGCCCGCGAAGACGTCGTAGAAGAGCCCGTTCACGGTGAAGTCGCGGCGGCGCGCGTCCTCCTCGGCGGTGCCGAACACGTTGTCGCGCGTGATGAGGAGGTCCGCGTCGTCGGCCGCGATGTCGCCCGCCACGTCGGTCGGGTTCTTCCGGAAGGTCGCGACCTCGATCACCTTCCCGCCGCGGAAGTAGACGTGCGCGAGCCGGAAGCGGCGGCCGATGAGGCGGCAGTTCCGGAAGGTCGCGCGCACCTCGCCCGGGTGAGCGCTCGTCGCGACGTCGAAGTCCTTCGGCGTCTTGCCGAGGAGCAGGTCGCGCACGCAGCCGCCGACGAAGTAGGCCTGGTGGCCCACGTGGCGCAGGCGCGCGATCACGCGGACGGCGTCGGCGTCGAGGCGCTCCTCCGGGATCTCCGGCGGGTGCGAGGGTGAGGGCGGGGGAGCGTCGAGCACGAACGGGCCCGCGGGCGCGCGGTGCTCGTCGTCGCGGCGCGAGCCGCGGTGCGTCTCGTCGCGGCGGCCGTGCGCCCGCCCGCGCTGATGCCCGCCGCGACCCTGCTCGCGCCGGGGATGTGGGTCGGCGCCGGCGGCGGGAGCCGCCTCGGCTGCATCGGAGTCCTGCTGGGGGGCGCCTTCGGCGTGGAGTGCGTTGGAGCGATGTGGATCGTTCATTCGTTCTTGCGGGAGCGGGGGGCGAAGGGCGGGCGGTTGATTCCGCCGCGGGCCTTCGCACCGGCACCGTCGGGCCATGATCTCCGGATGGGGTTCTATCCCCGGTTGCCGCCTGAGTCAACGCGGCGTCCGATGCGAACGAGCGCAGGGGACGAGGGCCGGCGCCCTCCGTGCACGCCGCTCGTCATGCGCCCTGGACCGGGCCGGCGGCGGTCACGGGGCTGTCACTCATTGCTGTCACTCATGGACTGGCTCCTTCGCCGCGAACAGCTCCTGCTGCACGGGCTCGAGCCCGAGCGCCTCCCGGATGGGCGCGAAGCTGCGGCGGTGGAGCACGCACGGACCGCACCGCTCGATGGCCGCGAAGTGCTCCGCTGTCGGGTACCCCTTGTGGCGCACGAACCCGTACTCGGGGTACTGGCGATCGAGGTCCGTCATCATGGCGTCGCGCGCCGTCTTCGCGATGATGCTGGCGGCGGCGATGGTGAGGCTGAGCGCGTCGCCGTGGATGATGCCCTGCTGCGCGATCTTCACCTCGGGCAGGCGACGCGCGTCGATGAGGAGGTGCTCGGGGCAGGTGGAGAGGCCCTCCACGGCACGGCGCATCGCGAGGAGCCCCGCGCGGTAGATGTTGATGGCGTCGATCTCCTCGACCGTCGTCACCCCGACCGCGAAGCAGAGCGCCGAGCCCTTGATCTCGACGGCGAGGCGCTCGCGCTCGGCGGCGTCGATCTGCTTCGAGTCGTCGATGCCGCGCGGCCGGAAATCGCGCGGGAGGATCACGGCCGCCGCGACGACCGGGCCGGCGAGCGGCGCCATGCCCGCCTCGTCCACGCCTGCGATCAGGGTGACGCCCTTCTCCCAGAGCGCGCACTCGTACCGGAGGAGTTGCCGGAGACGTTGCCCCTCGGCGCGGTTCTCGTGGCGCCGGCGCAGGATGGCCTCGTGGACCGCGCGCGCGCCGGCCCGTCCGTCGTGGCAGAGCGCCTCCTGGCACTCGGCCGAGAGGGCCCTCCCCCGCTCGACGAACCGCTCGCGCAGCTCGGCGACGCTCATGCGGGCGATGTCCTCGGGGCCCATCCGGCGGCATCATGTCACCGGCGCGTCGCCCGGGGCAATCGACTCTCTGGCGCGCGGCCCTAGTCGTGCGTTCGCGGCTGACCCTGCGCGCCTGCCTCGATCTCGACGCGCAGGATCTCGCCGTTCCACCGCAGCAGCCGGACGCGCATCCCCTCGCGAATGGGCCCGCCCTCGACGACGGTGCGGTGGAAGCCGCACCCCTCGGCGACGAGCGGGTAGCGCACGGTCTCGCCGTCGAGGGAGAAGCTCTCGGACGCCGGCCGCTGCCACACCGTCGTGAGCGGGTGGAAGTCGCGGACGACGCCCTCCACCACGCGCCCCTCGCCGCGCCGCGCCGCCTCGACGCACGCCTCGTGCTCCCGCCGGTGCCGGACGGTGCGCGAGACGAAGAAGAGGGCGAGCGCGACGGCGACGCCCAGGATCACGGCGCCGGCGGTCATCCCGCTCCGGCGGCGAACCGCGAACGTCCCCGCCGTCCCGAGCGCGACGATGGCGAGCGCGGCGAGCCCCTCGCCGGCGTTCCCCCACCGGAACGGCTCGGAAGCCACGTCGAACACGGTCACCCAGCCGTTCACCGCTGACACCTCGGACAGAAGAAGGTCGAGCGCTGTCCCTGCACGATCCGCCTGATCGCCTCGCGCCGGCAGCGCGGGCACCTCTCGCCCTCGCGCGCGTAGACGAGGAACGGGTTCTCGGTCCCGGGCTCCTCGACGTACGCGATCTCGGGCCCCTCCTCGCGCGCGATGGTCTCGTTCACCGAGGCGAGCACGGCGCCCGCGAGGCGCTTCACCTCGGCGCGCGACAGGGCGCTCGCCTTCCGCCGCGGGTCGATGCGCGCGCGGAAGAGCGCCTCGCTCGCGAGGATGTTCCCGACGCCCGGGAGGAGCGCCTGGTCGAGCATCGCCACCTTCACCGCGATCTTCCGGCGCGCGAAGGCGGCGGCGAGCTGCGCGACGTCGATGCCGTGGTCGAGGGGGTCGGGCCCGAGCGCCGCCACTTCCGGCACCTCCTCGAAGCGGGCGCCGGGCACGAGGCGCAGCCGCCCGAACAGGCGAGGGTCGCGGTAGTGCAGCGTGGCGCCGTCGTCGAGGTGCAGGCGCGCTCGCGAGTGGCTCGGCGCCGCCTCGCCGACGCGCCGCCGCAGCCACTTGCCGGTCATGCCGAGGTGCGAGATGAGCCCGAGCGGACCGGCGTCTCCGGCAGCGTCGAGCCGCACCAGGATGTGCTTGCCCACGCGGCGCACCTCGTCCACGCGGCGTCCGGTGAGCGCCGCGGCGAACGCCTTCGGCCGCGCGGGCCGGAAGATGCGCTTCGCCTGCTGCTCCGCCTCCGCCCGCTCCACCCTTCGGCCGAGCGTCCACGCGCGCAGGTTGCGCGCCGCGATCTCGACCTCGGGCAGCTCCGGCATGGTGCGAAAGGTATCATCCCGCCGCCCCTGCGCGGAACGGCTCTCGCGTCAGGGACGGGCCGTCGCGGAGGCGGCTGAGCGGGCACCGCCGCCGCCCGCCTCACGGCCGAACAGCGCCGCGTCGACCTGCTCCATCCAGCCGCGGTTGTGACCCGTGATGTCGTCGAGCCGCGTCGCGTAGGCGACGTCCGGCAGGACGGGCCGATTCTCGAACGTCAGACCGTTGAAGAATTCATCACTCGACGGATCGGGGCGGTGCTCGCCCGCGACCGGCAGCACGCGCTGCACGCCCATGGCGGCGTTCGGGATCGAGAGCGAGAGGATGCCCTCCGGGTCCGACCAGCGTACCGCGAGGTTGCGCGCCTCCTGCTGGCTTCCGCCGGCGCCCTCCGTCGGGCTCCCGACGAGGAGGGCGCGGCGCGAGCTGCGCAGCAGCCCGGCGAGCCTGTCGCAGGCGCTCATGCACGTCGGCGCGACGAGCGCGATCACCCGCCCCTCGTATCCGCCGACCGCTTCGCTCGCGCGGAGCGGCTGCTCCAGGAAGGCGGGGGTGAACTCCTGCTGCGCCTTGCGCGCGGCGCCGATGGCGTCCGCGATGTGCCGCGGCTCGAACGCGTCGTCGCCGCTCCGCGCCGGGACGCCACCGACCATCGGCGCGCGCTGCTGGTAGATGAGCTGGTTGAGCGTGTTCGCGCGCAGGAGGAGGGCGCCGCCCGGATACGACTTCTGGCGCTCGCCCAGGAGCGCGAGGAGCGCGCTCGAGTGGCCGATGTACCCGCCCTCGTTCTGGCGGAGGTCGAGCACGAGGTCGAGCTCCTTCTCCTTGCACTCCTTCACGAAGCCCTCGACGGCGGCCGCGAAGGGCTGGCGGCCGTCGCGCGTGGCGAGGCTCTCGGTGTGGAAGGTGAGGATCTGGAGGTAGCAGAAGGCGCGGTCGCGGCGGCGCACGACCTCACCGAGCCGCACCGCCGGGCGATCCTGGTCGTCGAGGTACTCGCGCAGCCCCGCCGCGTCGCGCGGCGGCAGGATCGTCTCCGTGCGGAGGGAGCCCTGCGCGGAGCCGGCGTCGCGGTCCCAGGTGTCCTTGCCCTGGTCGTAGCGCCAGGTGAGGAGGTCGGTCGTGGCGAGGCCGGTCCGCCGCACGTAGGCCTGCGTCATCACGTGCCCCTCGGCGTCGGGCGAGATCCACCACGGCAGCTCGACCGCGCGCCGCGCGCCGTTCACCGAGACGGTCAGCGACGCGGCGCGGCGCGAGGGGAACGCGAAGTCGCGCCGCGTGAGCGCGTCCACCGCGCGCTCGAGCCGCGCCGCCTCGGAGCTCCCCGGGACGTACTGCGCGAGCTCCCGGAGCCGGTCCTCCGCGGCACGGCCGTCGATCTCGACGACCTCGTTCCCGACGGCGAGGATCTCCTCGAGGTCGGGCACCCCGGAGACGGTCTTGAGATAGGAGACCAGCTTCTTCTCGCGGTTCGCGATGTGGACCCGGCCGCCCACGAGGCGGAGCCCGATCCCGAGCGCCACCTGCGGCAGCCGCGCCGGCGCGCCCAGGATGAGGTGACCGTCCGCGAAGGCCGCCGTGCACCGCCGCATGCGGTCGTAGAACCGCAGCGGGTCGTCCTCGCGCGAGAGCGCGCGCTCCTCCTCGACGCATGCGTCGAGGTGCCGGCGCGAGTCGAAGCGCTCGCCGCCGGTCGCGGGCAGCATGCGCCCCTTCACCGGGAAGAAGACGTACCGCTTCTCGATGGCGTCCTTCACCTCGCACGCGAGGTGCACGCGCTGGCGGCGCGAGCAGAGCGGCTGGTCCCCGCAGGCAGCGTCGTCGGCGAGCGCCGCGATCCGATCGCAGGGATCGGCGCGGGGCGACTCGGACGCGGCGGCCCCCGGGGCCGGGGCCACGGCGAGGAGGGCGGGCAGGAGGAGGGCGGCGGACAGGAGCATGGGTAGGGAACAGTGCGAGCGAGCACCACCTCGGTGAGACGCTCAGCGCAGGCACTCTAGCTGGGCAGCTTCGCGAGAGCAGCAGACGCTCGGGCGAGCGCGCTCTGGGCCGCACGTTGTTCATGAGGAATGTCGGTGGGTTGCGTCCCGAGCCCGAGTCCGAGCCCGAGCCCGAGCCCGAGCCCGAAAGGAAGTCCCGGGCGCGGGCGCGGGCGCAGGCGCGGGCGCGGGCTCGTTCACGGGACCGGCAGCGGCAAAAGGTCAGCGCGCCCGCTGGAAGGCGGCCAGGAAGAAGCCGTCGGTGCCATGGCGGTGCGGCAGGAGCTGGAGCGTCGCGCCGTCGGCACCGAGCGAGCGGGCGAGCGGCTCGCCTAGCGCCGCGGCGAGCGGGAGCGGCTCGAACCCTGGCGCCTCGCGGACGAGGTGCTCCGCCACCTCGGCGTTCTCGGCGCGACCGATGGCGCAGGTCGCGTAGACGAGCCGCCCGCCGGGCTTGACGAGCTTCGCGAAGCGCAGGACGAGCTCCTTCTGGAGGGCCGAGAAGCGCGCCGGGTCTCCCGGGACGAGCCGCCAGCGTGCGTCGGGCTTCCGGCGCAGCGTCCCGAGGCCGCTGCACGGCGCGTCCACCAGCACGCGCTCGCACTGGCCCTCGAGATCCGCGAGGGCCGCGCCGGCCTCGGGTCCGGCGGGAATGGCGCGGGCGCGGAGGTTGTGGACGTGGGCGCGGCGCGCGCGGCGCTTCGACTCTTCGAGGCGATCGGCGTCGCTGTCGAGCGCGAGGAGCGAGCCCTTGCCGTGCATCTCGGCCGCGAGCGCGAGCGCTTTTCCGCCCGCGCCGGCGCAGGCGTCGGCGACCTTCTGCCCGGCGCGCGCGCCCACTGCGAGCGCGATGAGCTGGCTCCCCTCGTCCTGGATCTCGAACAGCCCCTCCTGGAACGACGCGAGGCCGAAGGCATTGGCGTGCCCGTCGAGGACGAGCCCCCAGGGCGAGAAGGGCGTCGGGCGCGCCACGACGCCCTCGCCGGCGAGCCGCGCCTGGAGGGCCTCCCGCGTCGTCGCGAGGAGGTTCGCGCGGACGGTGAGCGGCGCGCGCTCGTTCATCGCCGCGGCGAGCGCGCGCGCCTCGGCGAGACCGAGCTCGGCCGTGAACGCCTCCGCGATCCAGCGCGGGAGCGACCCCTCCACGGCGAGCCGCTCCACCGGATCCGGGAGCGCCGCGATGCGCGCGTCGGCGCGATCGAGCGCTCGCGCGACGACGCCCACCGGCACCCCGAGCCGCCTCGCCGCCGCCTCGGGCTGCACGGCGCCCGTGCGCGCGAGCCACAGCGCGTAGACCGTCGCGGGATCGCCCTGGTCGCCCTTCGCGCCCGCGAGCCAGAGGAGCTGCCCCTGGGCCCGGAGCATGCCGTAGACGGTCTCGGCGACGGCGCGGCGCTCGTTGGCGTAGAGGCGGCGCTCGCGCCGCAGCACGCGGTCGAGCGCGCGGTCGGCGAGCCATCCCTCCTGCCGCACCAGCGCGTGCACCTCGAGCACGGCGGCGTCGACGAGGTCGGTGCGGAGGAGGCGCGCCATCGTCAGAGGACGCCGAGGACGTCGGAGACGTGGCCGTCCAGCTTCACCTTGGGGAAGACGTGCTCCACCTTCCCGTCGGCGCCGACCACCACCGTCGTCCGCTCCGTCCCCATCACCTTCTTCCCGTACATGGTCTTGTCCTTCCAGACGCCCCAGGCCTTCTGGACCTGCGTGTCCGCGTCCGAGAGGAGCGGGAACGGGAGCTGGTGCTTCTCCTTGAACTTCTTCTGCGCGGCGGGCGCGTCCTTCGAGACGCCGAGCACCGCCACCCTCTTCCTCGTGAACGCGTCGACTTCGTCCCGGAAGTCGCAGGCCTCGCGCGTTCAGCCCGACGTGTTCGCCTTCGGGTAGAAGAAGACGACCACCCGCTTTCCCCAGTAGTCGGAGAGCTTCACGACATTTCCGTCCTCGTCCGCGAGGGCGAAGTCGGGGGCCTTCATGCCGATCTCGAGCGCCATGCGATCCTCCTTCGTGCTGGGAGGGTAAGTCGCTCCCCCAGAGCCTGCGGCAAGAGGAGCGACTTACCCCCCAGACCCCCCACTCGCTCCGGCGCAGCCTCATCCGGCTGCGCCTGCGCTCCTTCATGCTGGGAGGGTAAGTCGCTCCCCCAGAGCCTTCGGCAAGGGGAGCGACTTACCCCCCAGACCCCCCACTCGCTCCGGCGCAGCCTCATCCGGCTGCGCCTGCGCTCGTATTACAGTGGCGGACGTGTCGGGCGCAACGCGCAGAGATCACCGCTCTCGCGGATCCTCCCCCCGCAAGCGGGGCGAGGGGGAACGCGCCTCGAAGGACGAAGGGCTCGTCCTCCTCGCCTGGGCGCTCGACCGCCACGGCAGGAAGGTGCACGTGGGCGCGCTCGACCCGAAGCGGCGGCGCGAGCGCGCTCCCTTCGCCTGTCTCGGCTGCGGCGAGCCGCTCGTCCCGCGCCTCGGCGCGGTGCGCGCGCGCCACTTCGCCCATGAGCCCGGCTCGAGGTGTCCCCTCACGCGCCCGGAGACGGCGCTCCACCTGAACGCGAAGGAGCGGCTGCTCTACCTCTGCGCCGAAGCCTTCGCGGGCCGGCGCGCGGTGCGCCTCGGGGCGAGGTGCCCGGGCTGCCGGCGCGAGGCGCCGCTCGATCTCTCCGCCGTGGGCGACGCGGCCGCCGCGGAGGGCACGGTCGGCGCGCTCCGCGCGGACGTCCTCGTCACGAGGCGGGGCGCACCCGCGCTCGCGCTCGAGGTGAAGGTCACGCACGCGCTCGATCCGGTGAAGGAGGCCGCGCTCGCCGCGCTCGGCCTGCCCGCGCTCGAGATCGACGCGCGCGAGGCGTGGGAGGAGGAGGTCCCGGGCGGCTCGTCGCTCCGCGTCGCGCGCACGCTCGGCGTCGCACGCTGCCCGTCGTGCGAGGCGGCGCGTCGCGCGGAGGCCGGCCGCGCGCGCGGTGGCGAGGACGCGGCGGTCGCGGAGCTCGAGGCGTACCGCGCGCGAGGGCTCATGGGCCCCCGGCCCGGTCCGGCGCAGGACGCGCCCGCCGCGTTCTCGCAGGCAGAGCGGCGGCGGCTCGCAGCGGCCTTCCGCTGCCCCGAGTGCGGCGAGGCACGGCTCGCGATGGGCGAGCGGCTCGCGCGGCACGCGTGCCCGGGGGAGGACCAGCGCCCGGTCGCCTGGCGCGGGTACGACGGCGCGCTCGTCGAGCTCGCGTGGTGGCGGCGCTCCTGATCGAATTCGGCCCGCGTCGCGGCACCTTGCGACCACCGCCGGCCCATGTTAGAGGACCGATCCCCATCCGCCCTCGGCCGATCGCCAGGGGCCTGGGGCGAAGCACCAGAAGCGCAGTAAATTCACACACTTTCCGGCGTCGCGCTCCGGTGCCTCTGTCAGCCGGTGGAGATGTCTTCCACCCGCCGCGGGGGTGAGCGCGCCGCAGCCGCATCACGGAGAGTGGCGGACACCAACCGGAGAAGAACACATGGATACGCAACAGCAGCCACCTGTCGAAGCCGCGCCGACCCCGGCGCAGGTTCCCCCCGAGACCCCCGCCGCGCCCGCCCCCGAGGCGATGAGCGCCGCCCTCCAGTCCCAGGGCAGCGCCATCTCGATGAAGCAGCTCCTCGAGGCCGGCGTCCACTTCGGGCACCAGACCAAGCGCTGGAACCCGAAGATGAAGCCGTTCATCTTCGGCGCGCGCAACGGCATCTACATCATCGACCTCCAGAAGACGGTCCACCTCGCCCGCAACGCGTTCCGCTTCGTCTCGGACGCGGTCGCCCGCGGCGGCAACGTGCTCTTCGTCGGCACGAAGAAGCAGGCGCAGGACGCCATCCGCGAGGAGGCGCAGCGCTCCGGGATGTACTTCGTGACGAACCGCTGGCTCGGCGGGACGCTCACGAACTTCAAGACCGTGAAGCAGGGCATCGAGCGCCTCAAGACCATCGAGAAGATGGCCGCCGACGGCACTTACGAGCGCCTCCCGAAGAAGGAGATCGCGCAGCTCGAGCGCGAGCGCGAGAAGCTCGAGAAGAACCTCGGCGGCGTGAAGGAGATGAGCCGCCTCCCGTCGGCGCTCTTCATCGTCGACACGAAGAAGGAGCACATCGCCGTGCACGAGGCGAACCGCCTCGGCATCCCGGTGGTCGCGGTCGTCGACACGAACTGCGATCCCGAGGGCATCGACTACGTCATCCCCGGCAACGACGACGCCATCCGCTCCATCCGGCTCTTCACGGGCAAGGTGGCCGAGGCGTGCATCGAGGGGAAGTCGCGCTACGGCGCGTGGGTCGCCGAGCACGGCGGCCGCGACGAGCGCGAGGACGACCGCGACGCCGCCAGCGAGCGCGGCTCGCGCGACCGCCGCGACCGCGGCGGCCGTGGCCGCGACCGCGGCGAGCGCCGCCCGCCGCGCGAGGACCGCGGCGCCGCCAGCGCGAACGTCGAGGTGGTCCGCAAGGGCGACGTGACGGCGCCGGCGCCCGAGGGCGGCGAGGCGCAGGCCGCGAAGCCCGAGTAACCCTCCCGCTCGCCCTGAGCGTAGCGAAGCGTAGTCGAAGGGCGAGCGACCGAGCGACGACCCGAGGGCGGGCTCGCGTGAGCCCGCCCCACTCTTTTGAAACGCAAAGGAGAAGCACAGTGGCCGAGATCAGCGCGAACGCCGTGAAGGAGCTCCGGGAGAAGACCGGCGCCGGGATGATGGACTGCAAGAAGGCGCTCACCGAGGCGGGCGGCGACTTCGGCAAGGCCGAGGACGTGCTCCGGAAGAAGGGCCTCTCGGCCGCGGCCAAGAAGTCCGGCCGCATCGCCTCCGAGGGCGCGGTCGCCAGCTACATCCACATGGGCGGCAAGATCGGCGTCCTCGTCGAGGTGAACTGCGAGACCGACTTCGTCGCCCGGACCGAGGGCTTCCAGTCGCTCGTGAAGGACATCGCGATGCAGATCGCCGCCGCGGCGCCGCAGTTCGTCCGCCGCGAGGAGGTGCCGGCGGCGATCCTCGAGAAGGAGACGGAGATCGCCCGCGCCCAGGCCCGCGAGCAGAAGAAGCCCGACGCGATCGTCGAGAAGATCGCGACCGGCAAGGTCGAGAAGTTCTACAAGGAGGTCGTGCTCATGGAGCAGGCCTTCGTGAAGGACGACAAGAAGAGCATGCAGGAGGTGGTCACGGAGGCGGTGGCCAGGATCGGCGAGAACATCCAGGTCCGCCGCTTCGCCCGCTTCGTGCTCGGCGAGGGCCTCGAGAAGAAGCAGGAGAACCTCGCCGCCGAGGTCGCGAAGGCGGCAGGGCTCAAGTAGCCGACGCTTCGAGCAGGATCCGGAGCCCCGGCGTCAGCGCGGATCGCGCTCCGCCGGGGCTTCGCCGTCTCTCGCGCGCGCGAACTCGCGCCGCGCCGAGTCGGCGTCGATCTTGGCGAGCTCGATGGCGGGGTCGGCGGCGTCGGCGCGCTGGCGGTACGCGAGGCGCCAGAGCGCGCCGGTGTCCGGGCAGCGGTAGAGCGCGGCCCGCGCCGCAAGATCGGCCATGATCCGGGTGAGGTGGTCGCGC
>DASWDS010000528.1:0-3293 GCA_036395165.1 Anaeromyxobacteraceae bacterium
GGTGAACACCGCCCGCGCCTTGTTGAGCGTCTCCTGGTACTCGGCCTCCGGGACCGAGTCGTAGACGAGCCCGCCGCCCGCCTGGACCGACACCTTGCGGCCGCGCGCCATGAGCGTGCGGATGGCGATGCACATCTCCATGTCGCCCGACCGGTCGAAGTAGCCGACCGCGCCGGCGTAGGGGCCGCGCCGCGCCGGCTCGAGCTCGTCGATGATCTCCATCGCCCGCACCTTGGGCGAGCCCGAGACGGTGCCGGCCGGGAACCCGGCCCGCAGCACGTCCACGGCCGAGAGCCCCTTCGCGAGCCGGCCCTTCACCTCGGAGACGAGGTGCATGACGTGCGAGTAGCGCTCCACGGTCTTCAGCGCGGTGACGCGCACCGTGCCCACCTGCGAGACGCGCCCGACGTCGTTCCGGCCGAGGTCGACCAGCATGACGTGCTCGGCGTTCTCCTTGGGGTCGGCGCGCAGGTCGGCCTCGAGGCGCGCGTCCTCGGCCGCGTCCTTCCCGCGGCGGCGCGTGCCCGCGATGGGGCGGAGCGTCACCTCGCCCGCCTCGAGCTTGATGAGCGTCTCGGGCGAGCTGCCCACGAGCGCGCGCTCGCCGTCCTTGAGGAAGAAGAGATAGGGCGACGGGTTCACGCGCCGGAGCGCGCGGTAGAGCTCGAAGGGCGCGACGTCCACCTCGGCGTCGAAGCGCTGCGAGAAGACGATCTGCTGGCAGTCGCCCTCCCGGATGTACCGCTTCGCGCGCCGCACCGCGGCCATGTAGGCGGCCTTGTCCATGCGCGGCACGAGCGCGGCGGGCCGTGCGACGCGAGCTGGCCGCTCGTCCTCGAGCGGCCGGGCGAGGGTCGCGAGCGTGCGCTCGATGCGGGCCACCGCGTCGGCGTAGAGCGCGCGCGGATCGTCGCCCGCGTCGCAGCGCGCCTCCGCGATGACGTGCAGCGAGTGGCGCACGTTGTCGAACGCGACGACGCCGTCGTAGTCCATGAAGAAGACGTCGGGGAAGTCGAGCTCGTCCTCGTTCGCGATGGGCACGTGCGGCTCGAACAGCTTCACCGCGTCGTACGACACGAACCCGACGAGCCCGCCGGCGAAGCGCGGCGTGCCGGGCACGCGCACCGCCTGGTGCGACCCGAGATCGCGGCGCACCCGCTCGATGGGGTCGCCCTCGTCGCCGAGCTTCCAGCTCTGGACGCTCTTCGGCCCCGCGCCGAGGAAGCTGAAGCGGGCGCTGCGCTCGCCGCCCTCCACCGACTCGAGGAGGAAGGCGTGCTGCTCGCCGGCCGAGAGCTTGAGGAACGCAGAGACGGGCGTCTCGGTGTCCGCCTCGATCTCGACGCGCACCGGGACCGCCCGCCCGGGCCGGCAGAGTCCGAGGAACGTGTCGAGGTCCGGCTGCGGGCTCACTCTATCCGCGCCAAAGAAGCACCGTCATGCCGTCACCCGGCGGGCCGGGCCCGCCACCTCGATGGCGTCCTTCGCGACGATGCCGTTCTTCTCGTCCACGAGCACGACCTGCGGCGCGAACGAGCGCGCCTCCGACTCGTCCATCTCCGCGAACGTGGCCAGGATGACCTTGTCGCCCGGCTCGTTGAGGTGCGCGGCGGCCCCGTTGATGCAGATGACGCCGGAGCCGCGCTGGCCCTTGATGGCGTAGGTCTGGAGCCGCGTGCCGCGCGTGATGTTCCACACGTGGATGGCCTCGTACTCCCAGATCCCGGCCGCCTCCAGGAGGTCCTCGTCGATGGTGACGGAGCCCTCGTAGTCGAGATCGGCGTGCGTCACCGTGGCGCGATGGATCTTGGACTTGAAGAGCGTCCGGCGCATAATGCCTCTTTACCTGCTCGCCGGCCAGGGCGCAAGCGGCGGCTTGCCGTGCCGCGGCCGAGCCCCGCTCTTCCGTCGGCGCGCTCCGAGGTCAGAGCCTGACCCCTCCCTCCCTCGCGACGGCGCTCCTCCTCTGCGCAGCCTGCTCCGCGGCGCGTCCGGCGCCGCCGCGCGGCGCCGAGGCGCTCATCCGTGCGGACGACGCCCGCCGCGACGTGGCCTGGCTCGCCGATCCCGCGCGGATGGGGCGCGGCGTCGGCACGCCTGGAAACGCGGCCGCCGCGGCCTTCGTCGAGGAGCGCATGAAGGCGCTCGGGCTCCGGGCCGGCGGGGAGGGCGGCGGGTTCCTCCAGCCCTTCGAGGCGCCGGTCGGGGCGAAGCTCCGCCCGGGCCGCGAGGTCAACGCGCTCTCGCTGGCAGGGCGCGCCGTCGAGCTCTCCTCCTCCTGGCAGCCATTCACGTTCAGTGACGACGGCGTCGCGCAGGGCGAGCTCGTCTGGGCGGGGTACGGGATCACCGCTCCCGCGCTCGGCTACGACGACTACGCGGGCCTCGACGTGAAGGGCAAGGTCGTGCTCGTGGCGGCGCACTTCCCGCGCGAGAGCGACGCGGCGTCTCCCTTCCGCGACCCGAAGAGCTTCCAGTACGGCGAGTGGCGCTACAAGGCGATGAACGCCCGCGACCACGGCGCCGCCGGCCTCCTCGCCGTCCGCGACGACTGGAACCACCCCGGCCCGGACGCGCTCGCGCCATGGCAGGGGCAGGTCTCGTCGCGCGCGGGCATCGTGGCGGCGCGGCTCACGCTGGCCGCGCTGCGCGACGCCGGCCTGGACGCGGCCGCGCTGGCCGCGCCCGCCCAGCAGGACGGGAGGCCGCGCTCGAAGGCGCTGAGCGTCCCGGTGCGCCTCGCCGTCGGCATCGAGCAGGAGAGCGCGCGGACCGCCAACGTCGTGGGCCTCGTCCCCGGGACCGATCCGAAGGCGGGCTGCGTCGTCATGGGCGCGCATTACGACCACCTCGGCTTGGGCGGCGAGGCGTCGCTCGCGCCCGGCCTGCGCGCGGTCCACCCCGGCGCCGACGACAACGCGAGCGGCGTCGCGGCGGTGCTCGCCGTCGCGCGCGCGATCGCGGCGGATCCGCAGCCGCGCCGGACCGTGGCCTTCGTCGCGTTCAGCGGCGAGGAGCTGGGGCTGCTCGGCTCCGCGCACTTCGTGAAGGCCGCCCCGGCGGCCTGCCCGATCGAGGCGATGCAGCTCATGGTGAACCTCGACATGGTGGGGCGCCCGCGGAACGGGAGGCTCTACGTCGAGGGGGCCGAGAGCGCCGAGGGCGGGCGCGCGCGCGTCGAGCGCGCCGCGGCCGGGCCGCCGCGGATCCCGCTCCAGCTCGCGTTCGGCGGCGACGGGTACGGCCCCTCCGACCACACGAGCTTCTACGCGAAGGGCGTCCCGGTGGTGTTC
>DASWDS010000529.1:0-5243 GCA_036395165.1 Anaeromyxobacteraceae bacterium
GGCGTCGAACCTGACCGGCCAGGTGCGCAACATCGCCGAGGTGACGACCGCCGTCGCGAAGGGCGACCTCGGCAAGAAGATCACCGTCGACGTGCGCGGGGAGATCCTGGAGCTGAAGGACACCATCAACACGATGGTCGATCAGCTCTCGTCGTTCGCCTCCGAGGTGACGCGGGTCGCGCGCGAGGTCGGCACGGAGGGCAAGCTCGGCGGGCAGGCGCTGGTGAAGGGCGTCGCCGGGACGTGGAAGGACCTCACCGACAACGTCAATCTCATGGCCTCGAACCTGACCGGCCAGGTGCGCAACATCGCCGAGGTGACGACCGCGGTCGCGACGGGCGACCTCTCGAAGAAGATCACGGTGGACGTGCGCGGCGAGATCCTGGAGCTGAAGAACACCATCAACACCATGGTGGATCAGCTCCGGTCGTTCGCCTCCGAGGTGACGCGCGTCGCGCGCGAGGTGGGCACGGAGGGGAAGCTGGGCGGCCAGGCCGACGTGAGGGGCGTCGCCGGCACGTGGAAGGACCTCACCGACAACGTGAACTTCATGGCGTCGAACCTCACCGGCCAGGTGCGGAACATCGCCGCCGTGACGACCGCCGTGGCGAACGGCGACCTCTCGAAGAAGATCACGGTGGACGTGCGCGGCGAGATCCTGGAGCTGAAGAACACCATCAACACGATGGTCGATCAGCTCAGCTCGTTCGCCTCCGAGGTGACGCGCGTCGCGCGCGAGGTGGGCACGGAGGGCAAGCTCGGCGGCCAGGCGCAGGTGAAGGGCGTCGCCGGCATCTGGGAGGACCTCACCGACAACGTGAACTCGATGGCGTCGAACCTGACCGCCCAGGTGCGCGGCATCGCGACGGTGGTGACCGCCGTCGCCGCCGGCGACCTCGAGCGCAAGCTCGCCCTCGAGGCGAAGGGCGAGATCGCGGCGCTCGCCGACACCATCAACGGCATGATCGACACGCTCGCGACCTTCGCCGAGCAGGTGACCGGCGTCGCGCGCGAGGTGGGCATCGAGGGGAAGCTCGGCGGCCAGGCCAAGGTGCCGGGCGCGGCCGGGACGTGGCGCGACCTCACCGACAACGTGAACCAGCTCGCGGCGAACCTGACCACGCAGGTGCGCGCCATCGCCGAGGTGGCCACCGCCGTGACGAAGGGAGACCTGACCCGCTCCATCGCCGTGTCGGCGCAGGGCGAGGTGGCGGCGCTGAAGGACAACATCAACCAGATGATCGCGAACCTGCGCGCCACCACGCAGAAGAACACCGAGCAGGACTGGCTCAAGACGAACCTGGCCAAGTTCACGCGCATGCTGCAGGGCCAGCGGGATCTCGAGACGGTCTCGAAGCTGATCCTGAAGGAGGTGGCGCCGCTCGTCTCCGCGCAGCAGGGCGTCTTCTACATGCTCGAGCGGCAGGAGGAGCAGCCCTACCTCAAGCTCCTCTCCAGCTACGCCTACCGCGAGCGGAAGTCGCTCTCGAACCAGTTCAAGCTCGGCGAGGGGCTCGTCGGGCAGTGCGTCCTCGAGAAGGAGCGGATCCTCCTCACCGACGTCCCCGAGGACTACGTCAAGATCGGGTCGGGGCTGGGCGAGGCGAAGCCGGTCAACCTGGTCGTCATCCCGGTGCTCTTCGAGGGGCAGGTCAAGGCGGTCATCGAGCTCGCCTCGTTCTACCGCTTCAGCGAGATCCACCTCGCCTTCCTCGACCAGCTCACCGAGTCGATCGGGATCGTGCTCAACACGATCGCGGCCGGGATGCGCACCGAGGAGCTCCTCAAGCAGTCGCAGTCGCTCGCGGAGGAGCTGCAGTCGCAGCAGCAGGAGCTGACCGAGACGAACCGCCGCCTGGAGAGCCAGGCGAAGTCGCTGCAGGCTTCCGAGGAGCGGCTCAAGACGCAGCAGGAGGAGCTGCAGCAGACGAACGAGGAGCTGGAGGAGCGCTCGCGGCTGCTCCAGGTCCAGAACGTCGAGGTCGAGCGCAAGAACAGGGAGATCGAGCAGGCGAAGGTCGCGCTCGAGGAGCGCGCCCAGCAGCTCGCCCTCTCGTCGAAGTACAAGAGCGAGTTCCTCGCCAACATGTCGCACGAGCTGCGCACGCCGCTGAACAGCCTGCTCGTGCTCGCGAAGCTGCTCTCGCAGAACGGGGAGGGCCACCTCACGCCGAAGGAGGTCGAGTTCGCCCAGACCATCCACGGCGCCGGCTCCGACCTGCTCGCGCTCATCAACGACATCCTCGACCTCTCGAAGATCGAGTCGGGGACGATGCAGGTCGACGTGGACGAGTGCCTGCTCGCCTCCGTCCGCGAGCACGTCGAGCGCACCTTCGGCCAGGTCGCGATGGAGAAGGGGCTCGCCTTCGAGGTCGCGCTCGATCCGCGGCTGCCGCGCGCCGTCTACACCGACGGCCGCAGGCTGCAGCAGGTGCTGAAGAACCTGCTCTCGAACGCGTTCAAGTTCACGGAGCGCGGCTCGGTCAAGCTCTCCGTCGCCCCCGCGACCGCGGGCTGGAGCATGGACCGGAAGTCGCTCGCGTCCGCGGCGGCCGTGATCCAGTTCTCCGTCGCGGACACCGGGATCGGCATCCCGGCCGACAAGCAGCGCATCATCTTCGAAGCGTTCCAGCAGGCGGACGGGTCGACGGCGCGCAGGTTCGGCGGCACCGGCCTCGGGCTCTCCATCAGCAGGGAGATCGCCCGGCTCCTGGGGGGCGAGGTCGCCGTCGTCTCCGCGGCGGGGAAGGGGAGCACCTTCACGCTGTACCTGCCCGTCATGAACGTGCCCCCTGCGTCCCGCGCGGTGGCGCCCGCCGGCCAGAACCGCGCCGTCCCGACGGAGCGGCTCCTCGCGCGCGGCGCGCCCACCGACGCGTCGGCCGCGCTCCCGGCGGCGTGGACCGACGACGACCGCCTCGCGATCGCGCCCGGCGACCGCGTGCTGCTCATCGTCGAGGACGACCCCCAGCTCGGGCGCGCCCTGCTCGACCTCGCGCGCGCGAGGGGGCTGAAGGGCGTCGTGGCGCAGCGCGGGAAGGTGGCGCTCACGCTCGCGCGCGACCTCTCGCCGGACGCGATCGCGCTCGACGCGCGCCTGCCCGACGTCGACGGCTGGTCGGTGCTCGACCGCCTGAAGCACGATCCGCGGACGAGGCACATCCCCGTGCAGATCCTGTCGCCGCGGGAGGAGGACCACCCCCGGTCCCTGCGGCTCGGCGCCTACGCGGCCGTGCGCAGGGAGTCGGCGCCGGACGTCCTCGCGGCGGCCCTCGACGACCTCCTCGCGTTCGCGGCGAGGAAGCCGCGCCGCCTGCTCCTCGTCGAGGGCGACGACGCGCAGGCGGCCGCGATCGCGGAGCTCGTCGGCGAGGGCGACGTCGAGACGACGCGCATCGCCAACGCGCGCGACGCGCTCGCGGCGCTCGCCTCGGGCCGCTACGACTGCGTGGTCGTGGACGCGGCGCTGCCCGACATGCCGGCCCTGGAGCTCCTCGGGAAGCTGAGGAGCGAGCTCGCCTGCCGCGCGCCCATCGTCCTCTACGGGCGCTCGGAGCTCGGGCACGAGCAGCAGCGCGAGCTCGAGGCGCTCTGCGACGCGCTCGTCGTGAAGAGCGCGCGCTCGCCGGAGCAGCTCCTCGAGGAGACGACGCTCCACCTGCACCGTGCCCAGGACTCGCTCCCCGAGGCGCAGCGGAAGGTCCTGGAGCGCGCGCACGCGTCTGACCTGCTCCTGCGCGGGAAGAAGGTCCTGGTCGTGGACGACGACGTGCGGAACGTCTTCGCCGTCACGAGCGCGCTCGAGCGCCACGGCATGACGGTGCTCTACGCGGAGGACGGGCGGTCGGGCCTGGAGCTGCTGGGCGCCACGCCGGACGTCGACGCCGTGCTGATGGACATCATGATGCCCGAGATGGACGGGTGCGAGACGATCGCGGAGATCCGGAAGTCCCCGCGGCTGCGGACCCTCCCCGTCATCGCGCTCACGGCCAAGGCGATGCGAGGCGACCGCGAGAAGTGCATGGAGGCCGGCGCCTCCGACTACGTGACGAAGCCCGTCGACGTCGACCAGCTGCTCTCGCTCTTGCGGGTATGGCTCTATGCCGGGCCGGAGCGGCCCCACGAGGTACGCGTCTGACGGGAGGGATGGGCGAGCCGGCGGTCGAGTCGGGCCTCGACGACCGCGACGTGGAGCGCTTCCTCGCCGCCCTCGCCTTGCTCACCGGGCTCGACTTCCGGAGCTACGCGCGGCGCTCCGTCCACCGCCGGCTCCGGCACCTCATGCTGCAGGACGGCCTGGCCGATCTCGGGGCGCTCGGCGCCCGCGTGCTCGCGGACCGCCGCTCCGCCGCTGCCTTCGCGGAGCGGGTGTGCGTGAACGTCACCTCGATGTTCCGCGATCCCGGGTTCTTCGCGGCCCTCCGGGAACGCGTCGTGCCGCTCCTGCGGGAGCTGCCCTTCTTCCGCGTCTGGCACGCGGGCTGCTCCTCCGGCGAGGAGGTGTACTCGCTCGCCATCCTGCTCCGCGAGGAGGGGCTGCACCGGCGCGCGCGGCTGTACGCCACGGACATCGACGAGACGGCCCTGGCGCGCGCCCGCGCCGGCGTCTACCCGCTCGACGTCATGCGCGAGTACACGCAGCAGTACCAGCGGGCGGGCGGGACCGCGGCGTTCGCGAGCTACTACCGCGCGTCGGGCGAGGGCGCCGTGCTCGACCCGGCCCTGCGCGCCAACGTGGTCTTCGCGAGCCACAACCTCGCGACGGACGCGTCGTTCAACGAGTTCCACGTCATCCTGTGCCGGAACGTCCTCATGTACTTCGACGCCGCCCTGCAGCGGCGCGCGTACGACCTGTTGTCTCAGAGCCTCGCGCCCGGCGGCGTGCTCGCGCTCGGACAGCGCGAGGTCGTCCCCTCCGAGCGGCTCGACGGCCGCTACGCGGAGCTCGACGCCGCCCACAAGATCTACCGGCGCGTGGCGTGAGCGCAGAAGAACTACCGGCGTCCCGTGAGCGGACCGTGCTGCTGGGGGAGGCGGGACTCGGCGATGAAGGGTGGCGGCCGCTCGGCGGCCGGCGCTGTGCCGGCGGTCGGTCATCGTGCGGCGAGCGTCGCGCGCGTGGCGGCGCCGCCCGTTCGAGACGGTCCTGCGTGGCCCGGCTTACAGCGACGCGCGGACCTCGTGTGATGAGCGGCGTGCGCGAGCCGCAGGTCACGACGTCGCGGCAGGCTCGAGGAGGAGGT
>DASWDS010000530.1:0-6792 GCA_036395165.1 Anaeromyxobacteraceae bacterium
CGCGTGCTGAGCCGCGCGCTGGCCGACCTCGCTCGAGGAGATGAGCAGCAGCTTCTCGGCGCCGGCGAGCGCGGCGCGGAGCGTCTTGGGCTTCGACTGCGCGGTACACGTCGCGCAGCGTGATCCGTCCGGCGGTGACGACGAGGTGCCACCCTCCGTCCGGCCCGCCCTGGGACGCGACGAGCTTCGCCTTCCGGAGCAGCGCGAGCAGCCGCCGGATCACGACCGGGTTGGTGTTCACGCTCCCGGCGATGAACTCGGACGTCGTGGGCGAGTCGTCTCCCACGCCACGCGCGAGCAGCGTGAGGACGTGGATGGCAACGGTGAAGCGGCTGCTCGAGCGCATCGGACGCGTCACTGTATAGTCTTCTTCCCATGACCCACCCTGCCGTTGCGGACCGCGCCACCATGGTCGCGCGCGAGCTCTCCCTTCCGCCCGCCGCCGTGGCTCGCACGCTCGAACTGCTCGATGGCGGGGCCACCGTCCCCTTCGTCGCGCGCTACCGCAAAGAGGTCACGGGCGGCCTCGACGACGGCGCGATTCAGCGCATCCACGACCACGCCGCCCGGGTGGATGCCCGCGAAGCCCGCCGGACCAGCATCCTCGAGTCGCTGCGCGAGCAGAACGTCCTCACCCCCGAGCTTGCGCGTGCGATCGTCGCCGCCGCCACGCTCACCGAGCTCGAGGACATATACCTGCCTCACAAGCCCAAGCGCCGGACGCGGGCGCAGACGGCGAGGGAGAGGGGCCTGGGTCCCCTCGCCGCGCTCATCCTCGAGCAGGCGCCAGGTGCGAAGGCGCAGAGCCGTGAGGCCCTCGGCGCACCTTACGTCAATCCTGCCAAGGAGCTGCATGACCTGGACGCGGTCTTCCAGGGCGCGCGGGACATCGTCGCGGAGCAGGTAGCCGAGCGCGCCGACGTGCGGGCCGAAGTGCGTCGGCTCTTCGAAACCAAGGGGGAGCTCACGGTGGACGTGGCCCGCGGAAAATCAGCGGCCCCCGAGCTCGGGCACTACCGCGACCACCTGGGCCGCCGCGAGCGCGCCATGACGGCCCCGTCGCACCGGGTACTCGCGGCCGAGCGGGGGGAGGCCGAAGGGGTCCTGCGCGTGCGCGTTCTGATTTCGCCCCACGAAGCGGCGGCGGCGGTGCGGGCACGCGTGGTGCACAAGGGCACGGCGCCCGTGCTGGCGCACGAGCTCGACCTCGCGCTCGCCGAGGCTCAAGAACGGCTGCTCCTGCCTTCGCTCGAGAGCGAGCTGCGGCGCAAGCTCAAGGACCGCGCCGACGAGGAAGCCATTCGCGTCTTCGCGCAGAACTTGGAGGCGTTGCTGCTCGCGGCTCCACTCGGGTCCGTCCCGGTCCTGGCCATCGACCCCGGCCTGCGGACCGGCTGCAAAGTGGCGGCGCTCAGCGCGGAGGGTGATGTGAAAGCGCTCGCGACCATCTATCCACATACCGGCCAGGAGCAGGCCGCAGCGGCAACGCTCGCCGGGCTCATCCGGACCCACGCGCCCGCGGCGATTGCTATTGGCAACGGGACGGCCGGGCGGGAAACCGAGGCCTTCGTTCGCAAGCTCGTTGCCCTGCCGGGCACCGCCAAGGTTCTCATGGTGAGCGAGGCCGGAGCGTCGGTGTACTCTGCCTCCGAGCTGGCGCGCGAAGAGCTTCCCGAGCTGGATGTCACCTTGCGAGGTGCCGTCTCGATTGGCCGGCGATTGCAGGACCCGCTGGCGGAGCTGGTGAAGATCGACCCCAAGAGCATCGGTGTCGGACAGTACCAGCACGACGTCGACCAAGCGGCGCTCGCGGCGTCGCTCGACCGCGTGGTGGAACGTGCCGTGAACCAGGTCGGCGTGAACTTGAACACGGCGTCACCGACCTTGCTGCGCTACGTGGCAGGCTTGGGTCCAGCACTCGCCAAGGCCATCGTCGCGCACCGGGCGAGCCACGGCCCATTCAAGACGCGGGCTGCCATCAAAGAGGTGCCACGGCTCGGCAGCAAGGCGTTCGAACAGTGCGCGGGCTTTCTGCGCGTGCCGCATGGCACCGAGCCGCTCGACGCGAGCGCGGTCCACCCGGAGCGCTACGCCGTCGTCGCTCGGATGGCGAAGGACCTGGGGGTGCCACGGGGAGAGCTGGTCGGAAACGGCACGCTCGCGCAACGAATCGACATCCAGTCATACGTAGACGAGCAGGCCGGCGTCGGCGTGCCGACGCTGCGGGACATCGTGTTGGAGCTGATGAAGCCGGGGCGAGACCCGCGGGCAGAGTTCCGCGAGGTTGGCTTCGATGCCAACGTGACCGAGCTCGCGCACGTGAAGGAAGGCATGACGCTCAACGGTCTCGTCACCAACGTCGCTGCGTTCGGCGCGTTCGTCGACGTGGGCGTTCATCAGGATGGACTCGTGCACGTGAGCGAGCTCGCGAACCGCTTCGTCAAGGACCCCGCCGAGGTCGTCAAAGTCGGCGACCGGGTGCGAGTGAAGGTCCTGTCCGTGGACCTCGCACGCAAGCGGATGGGCCTGTCCATCAAGGCACTCCAGGTGAGCCCAGGCGGGCCCGGCCGTCCTCCGCCGGCACCCGAGCCGGAGTCCTTCAACAGCCCGCGCCGCCGCTGAGCACGAATGTCGGACCATTCTGCGCTGCCCATCTTCGTTGGCGCCGTGCGTCTGCACGAGGGCGCCGCCCGTTTCAGCGTGGCGGAAACGGGCGGTGCGCGCCGGCCAGGCTACTTGGCCTTCTTCGGCGTGATCGGCGTGGCTGGCGCCACGGGCGGAGCCGGTACGGCAAGAGCCAGGGTTGAACCGCCGAGCTGGCCAGCCTTCACCTGCGCCTGGCGCGACAGGTCGATCGACTCGCCGAGGATGCGCGCCATCTCCTGCGGCGCGTGGAAGCCCATCGAGTTCTCGGCCGCCACGTAGTCGAGGCGCCACTGCGCGGCGCGCTGCAGCTCCTCGAGCTCCTTCAGGCCGGGATCCTTCTCCACCACCTCGCGCCACGCGGCGAGGAGGTTCGACTTCACCTCGGCAGCGAGCTTCTTCTCCTGCTCCTCCTTCGCCAGCTTCTGGAAGGACTCCTGCTTCTCCAGCGTCTCCTTCGCCTTCGCCACCGCCCCCTCGCGGTTCCTGTCGTCGTAGGGCTTCCGCACGGCGACGATCGCGTCGATCATGGCGACGGCGGCGTTGCCGGCGCGGGTGAGCAGCGCGAAATGGCGATCCTGGATGGCGGTGACGCGGGCCTTGATCTCGTCGTCGCCGTACGGATGGCAGCCGGCGCAGGCGCGGTTCGGCTGGAGCAGCGGGCTCCGCACCCAGTGATCCGACACCTTCTGCGCGCCCTCGCGCTTGTACGGCATGTGGCAATCGGCGCAGGCGACGCCGCTGCGCGCGTGGATGCCCTGGCTCCACATCTCGAACTCGGGGTGCTGCGCCTTCAGGACCTCCATCCCGGTCTCGGCGTGGGTCCAGTCCTTGAACCGCTTACCCTTCACCATCGTGCCGTCGTAGACGTGCTCCATCTGCTCCACCTTGAGCCCCTCCGCCCACGGGAAGAAGATGTTCATGCCCTTGCCGCAGAAGTACTCGACGTGGCACTGGCCGCACACGTACGAGCGCTTCTCCTGGCGCGTGGCGTCGAGGTTCGGGTCGTAGGGCTTCGTCTTGTTGCCCTTGCGCCAGCGCTCGATGGACGGGAGGTGAGGCACCTCGGCGGAGGACGCCGCGAGCTTCTGGATGCCGGCGATGAAAGCCGGCCGCGTGACGCGGATCTCCATCGACTGGGGCTCATGGCAATCCACGCAGCCCACCGGGTGTGCCTTGCCGCCCGAGAGCTTCTCCAGCTCCTTGTGCGCGTCCCAGTAGCTCATCTCTGACACCTTGGCGAGGCCTGCCTGCACCTGCTCCGCCTCCGAGCCTTGCGGCAGGGCCTGCTTCCCGAGCTGCTTGTAGAGAGGCATGATCGAGCCGTGGCAATGGAGGCAATTGCCCGACTGCTTCCCCTCCGCCGGGATGTTGCGCTTCGTGCCCTCCTGGTCGAAGAGCATGTAGGCATGGCCGCGCCGGTCGCGATAGTCCACCGCGAACAGGTACCCGGCGAAGACGCGCTTCAGCCACGGATCGCGATCCGCCTTCTCTGGCGCCGGCTGACCCTCGCTCGCGCCGGCGGCGCCGCCGTACTTCGTGCTCGTCGGCTCGGCGGTGCGCTTGTAGCTGTCGTACTCGCGCGGCCAGTTCGTACCCCACTTCGCCGGGTCGACGTCGTTCTCCGTCACGTCGACGAGCTTCACGAAGGCGTGCTTCGCCTCCTGCTTCTTCTCGGCGATGTCGACGAGCAACGCCGCGGCGCCGAGTGCCACGAGGGCGAAGACGCCGGCGACGAGGGCGATGAGGAGCCCGCGCTTCTTCTGGGGCTGGTTCTCGGCGGACATGGTGGATGCTCCTTCGGGCAGCGGGTGGTGACGGTGAGGTCAGCGGAGGTGGCCGACCGAGGCGTGACAACGAACGCAGGAGACGCCGTCGCCGTGGGCGACGTCGCTCACGAGATCGGCGTGGCAGCGGCGGCAGTTGCGCTCGACGACCGCGGCGCTCTGCGGCCGCGCCCGGATGACGTCCGGGTAGCCACCGAGCGTGAACGCCATCGAGTGGTGATAGCCGTTCAGCGCCTTCACGACGTACTTCGAGACGAGGCCGGCCGGCGTGTGGCAGTCGTTGCACGTGGCGACGAGGTGGTGCGGCGCCGCCTGCCAGCCGGCGTAGTGGCCGGCCATCACGTGGCAGTTCGCGCAGGTGGCAGGATCGTTGCCGAGGTACGACGTGCCCTTCGCGTAGTGGAACGCGTACGCGCCGATGCCGAGGGCCAGGCCGGCCGCAGCGGCGGCCAGCGTGAGCGGGATCGGGAGGAGTTTCATGCCACGGCTCGTCTGCATGGGGACCCTCGGAAGGCCTTCTCTGTGTTCATCGCGCTACGCGGGCGGCGAGGCGAGGCGGGCCGGCGGGAGTCTCCGCCAGCCCGCTCGCCACGAGCGACGCTAGGCCTTCGCCACGGTCGCCGGTCCGAGGATCTCGGCCAGGTCCGCGGCGGGCTTCGTCACGCCCTTGAGGCCGAACTTCTCGACGAGCACGTTCAGCACCGCCGGCGTCACGAAGGCGGGGAGCGTCGGGCCGAGCCGGATGTTCTTCATGCCGAGCGAGAGGAGCGTGAGGAGGATGGCAACCGCCTTCTGCTCGTACCAGGAGAGGACCAGCGAGAGCGGCAGGCCGTTCACGTCGGTCCCGAACGCCTTGGCCAGGGCGAGCGCGATCTGGATTGCGGAGTAGGCGTCATTGCACTGCCCGACGTCGAGCAGGCGCGGGATGCCGCCGATGTCGCCGAACTCGAGCGTATTGAAGCGGAACTTGCCACAGGCGAGGGTGAGGATGACGCAGTCCTTCGGCACCGACTCGGCGAAGTGGGTGTAGTAGTTGCGGCCCACGCGGGCGCCGTCGCAGCCGCCCACGAGGAAGAAGTGCCGGAGCGCGCCGGACTTCACCGCGTCGATCACCTTGTCCGCCACGCCGAGCACCGCGTTGCGGCCGAACCCCACGAGGATCGTCTTCTCCGCCCCGTCCTCGCTGAAGCCCGGGGCGGCGAGCGCCGCCTCGATGACGGGCGTGAAGTCGTGGTCGGCGACGTGGCGGACGCCCGGCCAGGCGACGAGCCCGCTCGTGAAGATCCGCCCCTTGTAACCGTCGCGCGGCTTCTGGATGCAGTTCGTGGTCATGAGGATGGCGCCGGGGAAGTCGTCGAACTCCTCCTGCTGGTCCTGCCAGGCGCCGCCGTAGTTGCCGACGAGGTGCGGGTACTTCTTGAGGCCCGGGTAGCCGTGCGCGGGGAGCATCTCGCCGTGCGTGTAGACGTTGACACCCTTCCCGGCGGTCTGCTCGAGCAGCAGCTCGAGGTCCTTGAGGTCGTGGCCGGAGACCACGATGGCCTTGCCCGTGCGAGGCGTGATGCGCACCGGGGTCGGCACGGGGTGGCCGTAGGCGCCGGTGTTCGCGCCGTCGAGCACCTCCATCGTGCGCAGGTTCACGGTGCCGCAGCGCATGCAGAGCGCGAAGAGCTCCTCGACGGTCGGGGTGGGGTTCGCGAGGTAGGCGAGCGCCTCGTGGAAGAACGCGTAGAGCGCCAGGTCCTCATGGCCGAGGACGCGGGCGTGCTCGGCGTAGGCGGCGGCGCCCTTCACACCGTAGGTGAGCAGCTCCTGCAGGCCGGCGAGGTCCTTGCCGTGCTTGCCGATGCGCTGCGGGATGACGGCCAGCGCCTCGCCCTGCGCCACGAGCGCGTCCACGCCCACCGCGGGCTGGAAGGTGGCGGCGCCGCCGAGCTGCTCCGGCGCGACGCCCTTCGCGGCGCAGCCCTGCTCGTACATCGCGCGCGCCCGGTCGCGCGCCGCGGCCATGCCGTCGATCTCGACGGCCAGCCGCGCGGGATCGAAGTTCACGTTCGTCACGGTCGTGAACAGCGCCTTCACCACGGCGGCGTCCACCGCGGCGTCGCGCACGCCCAGCGCCGCGGCGCGGTGCGCCCACGACGAGGCGCCGACGGCGAGGTGCAGCAGGACGTCCTGCAGCGCCGCCACGGTCGCGTCCTTGCCGCAGTTGCCGATCTCCGTACACCCGCCCGCGCCGATCGCGGTCTGCTCACACTGATAGCAAAACATGCTCATGCCGTTGCTTCTCCTCGTGACGCCGGAGCGACGTGCCCCGGGATGTGGTGAAGGATCAGATTCGCCGCGGCGTGTGCCGGTCCGC
>DASWDS010000531.1:0-4732 GCA_036395165.1 Anaeromyxobacteraceae bacterium
CTTTGGGCGTGACGTAGCAGAGCATGGCGGCGCCGTGCTGCGCGGCGATCGTCGCCCCGATGGCGCTCGTGACCGATGTCGCCCCTGGCTACGATCACATCACGAGCGGCCCGAGCACGTAGAACGGGGCCTCGTCACAGAGCTCGCGTTCCTTCTGCATGTTCATCGGGATCTGGTCGAGCGGCACGTGCCCTGGACCTTCGACCATGACCTGCACGTCGTGCTTCCACGCCCTGCGGGTGAGGTCACCCAGCACCTTCAGCTCCGCGAACTGCGCCGCGTCGGACGCGTCGGCGAGGCACCCGGGCCGGAGCCCGTCGCCGAGCGAGAAGGCGACGTCGTACTTCTTGAAGATCTCGCAGATGGCGTCGAAGTGGGTGTAGAGCGGGTTCTCCGCCTTGTTGGAAATCATCCACTGCGCCATGAGCGCGCCGCCGCGGCTCACGATGCCGGTGATGCGGTGCGCCGCGAGCGGGATGAAGCTCCGGAGGACGCCGGCGTGGATCGTCATGTAGTCGACGCCCTGCGCCGCCTGCGCCTCGATGATCTCGAGCATCCCCTCCGGCGTGAGGTCCTCGACCTCCTTCACGTGCGCGAGGCACTCGTAGATGGGCACGGTGCCGACCGGCAGCGTGCTGTGCCGCAGGATGGCCTCGCGGATCTCGGGGATGTCGCCCCCGGTCGAGAGGTCCATGACGGTGTCGGCGCCGTACTTCACGCAGGCGCGGAGCTTCTCCAGCTCCTCCTCGACGTCGCCGACCACCGCCGAGTTGCCGATGTTCGCGTTGATCTTGCACGTCGCAGCGAAACCGATGGCCATCGGCTCGAGCTCGTGATGCCGCACGTTGGCGGGAATGATCATGCGCCCGCTCGCCACCTCGGCGCGGATCTGCTCCTCCGGGAGGCGCTCGCGCTTGGCGACGTGTCGCATCTCCTCCGTCACGACGCCCTGCCGCGCATAGTGCATCTGCGAGACGTTGGCGTGGCCACGGCGGTTCGCGATCCATTCGGCGCGCATCGACTTGCTCCGGGCTGAAGGGAATGGGGAAGCTAGCGGGGGGCCGGTGCGAAGTCAACGCGCCGGCCCGCCGTTTTTCGGCCTGAAACGTGCGATTCCGTGCCGGCCGCGCTACCTGAGAGCCGCGAATGCCGAGCGGCCGGCGTAGCGCGCGCTCTGGTCGATCTGGAAGGGGGCTGCGCCCCCTCCCCGCGAGCAAAGCTCGTCGGGGCCCCTCCCCGCTGGCCGGGTCCCGTGCGCCGCCGGGCGCGGCGTTCGCCGCTTTCCAGGCGGCGCCCCGGCGCGCTCGCTTCGCGAGCGTGGGCTATCGCAATGCCGCGAACGCAGAACGGCCCGCATAACGCGCGCTCTGCCCCAGCTCCTCCTCGATGCGCAGGAGCTGGTTGTACTTGGCGACGCGGTCGGTGCGCGACGCGGAGCCCGTCTTGATCTGCCCGCAGTCGCAGGCGACGGCGAGGTCGGCGATGGTCGTGTCCTCGGTCTCGCCCGAGCGGTGGCTCATCACGCTCGTGTAGCCGGCGCGGTGCGCCATCCGGACGGCGTCGAGCGTCTCGGTGAGCGAGCCGATCTGGTTCACCTTCACCAGGATCGAGTTGCAGATCCCCTCGGCGATCCCGCGCCCGAGCCGCTCGACGTTCGTGACGAAGAGGTCGTCGCCGACGAGCTGCACCTTCTCACCCATGCGGTCGGTGAGGAGCTTCCAGCCCGCCCAGTCGTCCTCGGCGCAGCCGTCCTCGATCGAGACGATGGGGTACTTCGCCGCGAGCGACTCGTACCAGGCGACGAGCGCCTTCGCGTCGAGCTCCTTCCCCTCGCCCTTGAGCTTGTACTTGCCGCTCCCCTTGTCGAAGAGCTCCGAGGCCGCGCAGTCGAGCGCGAGAGCGACCTGCTTGCCGGGCTCGAGCCCCGCCTGCGCGATCGCCTCCATGATCACGGCGAGCGCGGTCTCGTTGGACGGCAGGCTCGGGGCGTAGCCGCCCTCGTCCCCGACGCCCGTCGCGGCGCCCTTCCCCTTCAGCACCTTCTTGAGCGCGTGGAAGATCTCGGCGCCGTAGCGGAGCGCCTCGGCGAAGCTCGGCGCGCCGAGCGGGACGACCATGAACTCCTGGATGTCCACGTTCGAGTCGGCGTGCGCGCCGCCGTTCAGGATGTTCATGAGCGGCACGGGGAGCGTCCGCGCGCCGGCGCCGCCGACGTAGCGGTAGAGCGGCAGCTCGTGCGCCAGCGCCGCCGCCTTCGCCGCGGCGAGCGAGAGGCCCAGGATCGCGTTCGCGCCGAGCTTCCCCTTGGTGGGCGTGCCGTCGAGCGCGATCATGCGCGCGTCGAGCGCCGCCTGGTTCGAGGCGTCCATCCCGATGACGGCCGGCGCGAGCTGGTCGAGGACGTTCGCGACCGCCTTCCGCACTCCCTTGCCGCCGAACCGCCCCTTGTCGCCGTCGCGCAGCTCGATCGCCTCGTGCTCACCCGTGGACGCGCCCGACGGCACGGCGGCGCGGCCGACGTGGCCGGACGCGAGGGCGACCTCGACCTCCACCGTCGGGTTCCCGCGCGAGTCCAGGATCTCGCGCGCGGTGACGTTGACGATCTCGGTCATGGCAAGGGTCTCCTGAGAGGGGGCGTGGACGTGCGACCGGACTCTGCTCGGAGGCCCCCGCGCGCGTCAACGGATTTCGAGACGGATCCCCTCGTTCCCTCCACCCGCCCCCGGGGCGCTGCTATCTTCCCGTCCGGCGCCGCCGCTGCGCAGCGAGCGCCTCGAGGAGGGACGCCATGCCGGGCTTGCTGCAGGGGAAGATCGCCATCGTGACGGGCGCGGGCGGCGGGATCGGCCGCGAGCACGCGCTGGCGCTCGCGCGCGAGGGCGCGAGGGTCGTCGTGAACGATCTCGGCGGCGACCGCCACGGTGGCGGCAAGGGGTCGGACGCCGCCGACAAGGTGGTGGAGGAGATCAAGGCCGCCGGCGGCGATGCCGTCGCGAGCTATGACACGGTCGCCTCGCGCGAGGGGGCGGACGCGATCCTGTGGGCCGCGCTCTCCCGCTTCGGCCGTGTCGACGTGCTCGTCAACAACGCGGGCATCCTGCGCGACCGGACGCTGCTCAACATGTCGCAGGACGACCTCGACAAGGTCCTCGACGTCCACCTGCGCGGGACCTTCTTCTGCACGCAGGCTGTGGCGCGGCACCTCAAGATCCAGGGGCAGGGCGGCCGAATCGTCAACACCACCAGCCTGTCGGGCATGCTCGGCCACTTCGGCCAGGCGAACTACGCGGCGGCCAAGGCCGGCATCTACGGGCTGACGCGCGTGGCGGCGCTCGAGCTGCAGAAGATCGGCGTCACCGTGAACGCGATCGCGCCGGTCGCGCTCACCCGGATGACGAACGACCTCGCGCTGTTCCGCGGCGCGAGCGAGAGGGACCTCGGCCCGCAGTTCGTCGCGCCGGTCGTCGTGTTCCTGGCGAGCGACCTCGCCGCCGACGTGACCGGGCAGGTGGTGGGCGTCCAGGCAGGGAAGATCTTCCTCTACCGGGTCGAGACGACCGGCGGCGCGGAGAAGGACCCTGCCAGCGGCCCGTGGACGCCGCAGGCGATCAAGGAGGCGTGGGGAAAGATCGCGGAGTGAGGCGCCGCAGCACGAGGCCGCGTCGTCGATCACGAGCCCGTGTAGTCGATGATGACGACGCCGCGGTCACCGGGGCGGTCGCCGTCGCGATCGCGCGAGGGCTCGGGAGGTGGGGGGACCGGGAGCTCGACGGCCGGGCGATCTTCGGCCGAGCGCTCCCGCTCGCGCCGCTTGATCTCCTCGATGATGAAGGCGTCCAGCATGACGACCGGGTCCCTTCAGCCTCACTCGGAAAATGCAAACGCCGTTCCGGCTCCCCTTCACGGGCTTCACCCACGATCTAATCGGTCCAACCGTTCTTGCATCGACGGGGCGCGCGTCTCGCGCAAGCCGGCGGACACCTGGGCGATTCCACCCGTAGCACCGGGCTTCGTCGGGGGTCAAGGCGCCGCCGACGCACCCGCGACGCACTCTGACCACAGCGGGCGTGGAAAATCGGCCCGCATCAGGGGAGCGGGACTGCCTCCAGGGCAGGCGCAGCGAGTACCGGCCGGGGCGTCCGGCCGCCGCGCGGCGTCCCACGTCGCCGTCGATTCCGGGCTCGCCTAGCGGCTGCCCGGCGAGCGACGCTACGCCTTCTCGGCGCGCGCCTTGAATGCCTCGAGCGTCTTGGGGAGCTGGACGCGCGTCAGCTCGTCGCCGATGCGATCCACGAGCGCCTGCGGCACGAGCGGCGGCTTCGAGATCTGGATCTCGACGGTGTACCGCGCCCGCGTCTTCCCGCCCTCGTCGGAGAGCTCCCACGAGCCGTTCGAGACCTTCATCCAGTCGCCGCTGAGGAGCGACCAGGACACCTTGCGCGGTCGCTCCTCCACGTGGCGCAGCGTGTAGCGAATCGTCTTCAGGCCCACGTCGAGCTCGTACTCCACGTCCACCGCCGTCCCGCTGCGCCTCGGGCGGCACGCCTTCACGCCCGGCACGAACTCCGGATATCGGGCGTAGTCGGCGATGACGTCGAAGAGCCGCTCCGGCGGAACGGCGATGAGGACGTCGCGGGTGATGGCAGCCATATGTGGTTCTCCGGGGTTGTCAGACTCGTCGTCGCTTCTTCTCGGGTGGGGGGTCTGGGGGGAGCGGCCTCGCTCCCCCCAG
>DASWDS010000532.1:0-17342 GCA_036395165.1 Anaeromyxobacteraceae bacterium
GATCGCGGCGCCGCTCGAGGACCTCGCGCGGCGCGCGGTGGCGGCGTCCCGCAGCCGCGGCGCGGCGAGATTGAACGAGCAGGTGAGGAGCACGCGCGCGCCCGCGGCGGCGTGCGCCGCGTGCACGCGCCGGACCTCGTCGGGCCGGTCGAGCAGCCAGCGCTCCGGGAGGGCGCCGGCCGGGAGACCCGCGCCGATGAGCGCCGTCCCCATCGCGCCGTCGAGGAGCGTCACCGTCAAGGGAGAGCGACCTCTTCCAGGTGGCGCGGGACGATGGCCGTCCAGCCGCGCTCCGCCAGCCGTTGCGCGGTGGCCGCGAGCGGCGCGGGCTCGCCGTGCACGCAGAAGACGCGCGACGGCGGACGGGGGAGGGTGGCGAGCCAGCGCGCCGTCTCCTCCTTGTCGGCGTGCGCGGAGAAGCCCGAGACGGAGACGACGCGCGCCCTCACCGGCACCTCCTCTCCGTGCAGGCGGAGGGTCTTCGCGCCGTTCTGGAGGCTCCACCCGCGCGTCCCGGCGGCCTGGTAGCCGACGAGCATCACCGTCGTGCGCTCGTCGGGGAGCCGCCGCGCGAGGTGGTGCAGGATCCGGCCGCCCGTGGCCATGCCGGACGCCGAGATGATGATGCACGCTCCCGCCACCGCGTTGATCGCCTTCGACTGCTCGGGCGCGCGAGCGAACCTCAGGCGCGCCGGGCGCAGCGGCTCGATGCCGGCGGCGACGAGCCGCGCCATCTCGTCGTCGTGGTCCTCGCGGTGCGCGAGGTACATGGGCGTCGCGTCGACCGCCATCGGCGAGTCGACGTAGACGGGCAGCTCCGGGATCTCGCCCCGCGCCTCGAGGTCGCGCAGCTCGAACAGGATCTCCTGCGTCCGCCCGATCGCGAACGCCGGGACGAGGAGCGCGCCCGCGCGCTGCGCCGCCGCCTGCACCGCGCCCTTCAGCTCCTCGCGCGGCGAGCCGGGGTGGACGCGATCCCCGTAGGTGCACTCGACGAGGAGGTCGTCGGCGGGGGGCGCCGCATCGGGGTCGGGCAGGATGGGGACTCCGTAGCGGCCGAGATCGCCGGAGAAGAGGATGCGCCGCCCCGGGCCGCCCGCGGCCGCCAGCTCCATCTCGACGGTCGCGCTCCCCAGGATGTGTCCGGCGCGATGGAACGTGACGGCGAGCCCGGGCCGGATCTCGCGCCGCTCGCCGTAGCGCAGCGGGACGAGGAGCCGCAGGGCCGCCACCGCGTCGGCCTCCGTGTAGAGCGGCTTCGCGGCGGGGGCATGCTTCGAGTAGCCGCGCTCGTTCGCGTAGCGTGCCTCCTCCTCTTGCAGCTTCCCGGAGTCGGGCAGCAGCAGGTGCGCGAGGTCGCGCGTCGCGGGTGTGCAGTGGACGGGGCCGCGGAAGCCGTCGCGCGCGAGGAGCGGCAGCGCGCCGGTGTGGTCGATATGAGCGTGGGTGAGGACGACGGCGTCGATCGACGCGGGCGGCACCGGAAAGGGATCCCAGTTCCTCAGCCGGAGCTCCTTCGCGCCCTGGAAGAGACCGGCGTCTACCAGGACCGACCCGCCCGGGGCGCGAACCAGGTAGCGGGAGCCGGTCACCGTGCCTGCCGCGCCGAGGAAGCAGATGGACGCCATCGAGGCTCGAATTCTAGAATGACGCGCTCGGCGCCGCCCGCATTGTGGCACGGCGCGACCAGGGAGCGGTGATGCGAAGGAAGATCCGCGTGGTGGGGGCGATGATCGAGCGCGATGGGAAGTACCTCATCACGCAGCGGCCGGCGCGCGCGACGCTGCCGCTCCTTTGGGAGTTTCCCGGCGGTCGCGTCGAGCCCGGCGAAACCGATCAGGAGGCCCTCGCGCGCGAGCTCAACGAGGAGATGGCGATCGCCGTCGCCGTCGGCGATCGCGTCATCCACGTCGAGCACGCGTACGAGAGCTACGACATCGACTTCTGCGTCTACCGCTGCCAGCACACCGGCGGCGCCATCCAGCACATCGGCGTGAACGACCACCGCTGGGTGAGACCCGACGAGCTCGACAGCTACGAGTTCCCCGCCGCCGACGAGAAGACGATCGCGAAGCTCCTGGGGCTGTAGCCCTCGAAGCCAGCTCCGTCACCCAGGCGAGCGCACCTCGGTACGCCCGGCCGCCCGGCCACGTGGGTCCCGGCCAGTTTGTTCGGCTGCCCGACGTGCACACCTTGCTTAGAAGGGGGGCGGAGGCTTCGTGGCAGAACACCAGAAAGGTGGAGGGCGGCCGGACCGAGCAAGCCGCACTCCGGGACGCTCGCCGTTCGCCTCACCCGCCGCGTGGCTCGTCCTCATCGCGCTCGCGGTCTTCCTCTTCCGCGCGTTCCAGGACGTCGGCGTGCGCCGCGTCGGGTACTCGCAGTGGAAGGAGATGCTGAAGGCGGGCTCGTTCGAGCGCGTCGTCGTCGGTCCGGACTGGGTGCGCGGCTATCCGAAGCCGGCGGAGGCGGCCGGCGAGGCCGACGGCGCGAAGGCGAAGGGGAACGGCCAGTCGCTGCCCTACGTCGCGACGCGGATCCCCGGCGACGACGAGCTCATCAAGCAGATCGAGGCGTCGAAGGTGGAGTACGACGCCGTGTCGTCGTCGGGCATGGGCGATGTGTTCTGGGTGTGGATCGCCCCCATCGGGCTCGGGCTCCTGTTCTGGGGCTGGGTGATGCGCCGGATGACGGGCCAGATGGGCCAGGGACCGCCCGGCGTGATGACGTTCGGCAAGTCCAAGGCGCGCATCCACATGGAGCCCGACACCGGCACGACGTTCAAGGACGTGGCCGGCATCGACGAGGCCGTCGAGGAGATCGAGGAGATCGTCGAGTTCCTGAAGACCCCCGAGAAATACCGCCGCCTCGGCGGCCGCATCCCGAAGGGCGTGCTCCTCGTCGGCCCTCCCGGCACCGGCAAGACGCTCCTCGCGCGCGCCACCGCCGGCGAGGCGGGCGTGCCGTTCTTCTCGCTCTCCGGCTCCGAGTTCGTCGAGATGTTCGTGGGCGTGGGCGCGGCGCGCGTCCGCGACCTCTTCCAGCAGGCCACCGCCAAGGCGCCATGCATCGTCTTCATCGACGAGCTCGACGCGCTCGGGAAGTCTCGCAACTCCGGCATCATGGGCGGCCACGACGAGCGCGAGCAGACGCTGAACCAGCTCCTCGCGGAGATGGACGGCTTCGACGCGCGCGCCGGCCTCATCATCATGGGGGCGACGAACCGGCCCGAGATCCTCGATCCGGCGCTGATGCGGCCCGGGCGCTTCGACCGCCAGGTGCTCGTCGATCGTCCCGACAAGCGCGGGCGCGAGAAGATCCTGCAGATCCACGCGCGCACCGTGAAGGTCGGGCCGGACGTCGACCTGCGCTCGATCGCGGCGCGGACGCCCGGCTTCGCCGGCGCCGACCTCGCGAATGTCGTGAACGAGGCGGCGCTCCTCGCCGCCCGGCGCAACAAGTCCGCGGTCGGCCGCGCCGAGTTCGAGGAGGCCATCGAGCGCGTCGTGGCGGGGCTCGAGAAGAAGAGCCGGCGCATCAACGAGCGCGAGAAGGAGATCGTCGCGTTCCACGAGTCGGGCCACGCGCTCGTCTCGTGGATGCTGCCCAACGCCGACCGCGTGACGAAGGTCTCGATCATCCCGCGAGGCGTCGGGGCGCTCGGCTACACGCTCCAGCTCCCCATCGAGGATCGCTACCTGCTCACCCGCAGCGAGCTGCGGGATCGCATGGCGGGGCTCATGGGCGGGCGAGTGGCCGAGGTCGAGATCTTCGGCGAGCCCTCCACCGGCGCCTCGAACGACCTGCAGCAGGTGACGGGCCTCGCGCGCATGATGGTGCGCGACTACGGCATGAGCGGGCTCGGGCCGGTCGCGCTGTCCGACGATCGCGGCCCGTCGTTCCTCGGCATCAAGGGGCCGGAGTCCCGAAGCTACTCCGACCGCACCGCGCTCGAGATCGACCGCGAGGTGCAGGCGCTGGTGATGGAGGCGCAGGAGCGCGCGCTCGAGGTGATCCGGCGCCACCGCGACAAGCTCGACATGCTCGCCGCGCGCCTGCTCACCGCGGAGGTGGTCGAGGAGGAGGAGATGGTGCGGCTGTGGGGTCCCAAGGTGGAGCGGCCTGGCGGGCTCGAGGGCCGCGGGCACACCGAGGCGCCCCCGGAGCACCCGAGCCGGCCACTCTCCGCGGAGGGCGCGGCGCCCACCTGGGCCGCGCCGCAGGCCGCGGCGGGCACCGCCCCGGATCCCGACAAGGAGCGTGGGTGATCGGCAGGGAGCACGGGTGAAGACGAGCTCGACCCACCGGCAGCGCAAGGCGCTCTTCCAGCGAGGCATCCAGCAGGGGACCCTGACCGTGCAGGAGATCGAGCGAGCGCTCCCGGCGGGCTCGCTCACCGACGCGGAGCGCTGGCTGCTCTACTACAGCCTGCGCGCGTCCGGCGTCGAGATTCGCGACGCGAACGGCGCCGAGGTGCCGGATCCCGGGTTCCCGAGCCCGGCCGATTAACCTCGGGCACTCTTTTGGGTTTGACAGCTGGCGTCGTGTGGTTAGCTTCGGCGCCGGAGGCAGGAATGTCCGACGAGGAGCGCGCGAACGGCGATGGCGCGGAGCGGGTGAAGGTCCGCGATCGCCGCCGCTTCACACCCGAAGGGGAGCCCATCCCGACCGAGGACGAGTCGGCCGCTGCTGCCGCCGAGCCGATGCCGCTGCCGGAACCGGATCCACGAGACTTGATGCTCGAGCAGCAGGCCGCGCGCATCGACGAGCTGACGCGTGCGCTGGCGGCGCTCGTCGAGGAGGGCAAGGCGGCGCGAGCACGGATGGAGCGCGAGAAGGGCCGCGTGCTCGAGGCGGAGCGCGCGAAGGTGGCGCAGGCGCTCCTCGAGGCGGTGGACGAGCTGGAGCGGGCGCTCGCGGCGGCCGGCGAGGCGACCGGGCCGCTCGTCGACGGCGTACGCCTGACGCTCGCGGCCCTGGCGAAGAAGGTGGCGGAGCTCGGCGCCGAGCGGATCGCGGTCGTGGGGCACCGCTTCGATCCGCGCCTGGCCGAGGCGGTAGATCTCGTTCCGGTGGCGGACGCGGCGCAGGACGAGGTGGTGGTGCAGGAGCTGCGCGCCGGTTATCGAATCGGCGATCGCGTCCTGCGCCCGGCCCAGGTGAGAGTGGGTCGGCTTGCCCAGGCTTGATTTCTGAACAGCCCCGGCGCTCGCAGGGAATAGAATCCCGGCGTGCCTGTATGGGGGCAATGAGCTCTCGGAGGAGGGTTATGCGGCGTCTTGCCATCACTTACGGTGTCGTCCTCACCTTCGCCGTCGCGAGCGGCTGCGCGGCGGAGGGCCGTGCCGACGCGGGGCCCGCCCCGCAGGCCGCGAGTCCCGGTCCGCAGGCGCCCGCGGCTCAGGCGCCCGCCTCGCCCGAGACGGGGCAGAAGCTGTGGCGCGAGTCGGTGTCGCAGGGGCCGAACGCGCCCGCCGCCGTCAACATCCCGGGGCACACCACGCTTTCGCCGCTCGTGAAGCAGCTCAAGCCGGCCGTCGTGAACATCTCGTCCACCACCGTCGTGAAGAACCCGCACCGCGGCCTGCGGCGCGCGCCCGGCGGCGACGACGAGGACCAGCTCCTCGAGCGCTTCTTCGGGCAGCGCGAGATGCCCGAGGAGATGAAGGGCACGAGCCTCGGCTCGGGCTTCGTCATCAACGAGGACGGCTACGTCCTCACGAACAACCACGTCGTGAAGGACGCGACCGACATCAAGGTGAAGCTGTCCGACGGGCGCGAGCTCGAGGCGAAGATCGTCGGCCGCGACGCCGGGGTCGACGTGGCGCTCATCAAGCTGCAGAACGTGAAGGGCAAGCTCCCCACCGTCGCGCTCGGCGACTCCGACGCGCTCGACCAGGGCGACTTCGTCGTCGCCATCGGGAGCCCGCTCGGCTTCCGTGAGTCGGTGACCTTCGGGATCGTCTCGGCGAAGGACCGCACCCTCACCGGCAGTCCCTTCGACGACTTCCTCCAGACCGACGCCGCCATCAACCAGGGCAACTCGGGCGGGCCGCTCTTCAACATGAAGGGCGAGGTGGTCGGCATCAACACCGCCATCATCTCGCCGCAGATCGGCTCCGGGATCGGCTTCGCCGTCCCGATCAACCTCGCGAAGCAGCTCATCCCGCAGCTGCTCAAGGGCAAGGTGGCCCGCGGCTTCCTCGGCGTGACCGTGAGCGAGCTCACCCCCGACCTCGCCCAGGGATTCGGGCTCAAGGAGGGGACGAAGGGCGCCCTCGTGCAGTCGGTGAAGGCGAAGGCTCCCGCCGACAAGGCGGGCGTGAAGCCCGGCGACGTGGTCGTCGCCGTGAACGGCAAGCCGGTCGAGAGCTCGGGGCAGCTCACGCGCACCGTCTCGAACATCCCGCCCGGCGGGAAGGCGACGCTCACGGTGCTCCGCGGCAACGACCGGAAGGATGTCCAGGTCACCGTAGCGCAGCGCCCTGACGAGGAGGCGCTCGCGCGTGGCGAGGACACGTCGCCCGAGGAGGGCGAGGGCGATCAGCAGGGGCAGGGGGCGAAGAAGGGCGAGGACAAGCTCGGCATCCGCATCGCCCCGCTCACTCCTCAGGTCGCGCGCGAGATGGGGGTCGAGGGCGACCAGGGCGTGCTCGTCGTCGCGGTCAGCCCCGACGGCCCCGCCGGCGCCGCCGGCATCCGCCGCAACGACGTCATCCTCGAGGTGAACCGGCAACCGGTGAGCAAGGTGGATCAGCTCGTCGGCCTCATCGGCAAGCTGAACCCGGGCCAGGTGGCGGTGCTCCGCGTCCTGCACGGCAACCAGGCCGTCTACGTGCCGGTGAAGCTCGGGGGCGAGAAGAAGGAGAAGGGAAAGTAGCGCTCGCGGGGGGCGGCCCCACCTGTGGGCCAGCGCGAAACCCGGGTCAGACTCACGTTTCGCCCTTTTCGACCGCCGCGGTGGGGGGTCTGGGGGGAGCCGCGCTCGCTCCCCCCAGCTGAGGTCGAGCTACGCGAAAGCGCAGCTCGACCGGAAATCGCTCTGACTCGCCGAGAACTGCGTTTGCGAGCACGAGAAACGGCGAAAGGCGAGTCAGAAGACCTTCGTGGCGATCTCCGCTCCGCTCCGTGACTCCACGAGGCGGAGCGCGAGGAAGCGCGCCTTCACGCCCTCGTAGAACCCGGGCTCGTTCTTGCGCTTCAGCCTCCAGGTCCCCTCGGGCCGGAAGAGCACCTCGAGCTCCACGCGCCCGGTGCGGAGCGCGCTCTCCAGCGCGAGCTCGTCCATGCCGTCCGGCAGCGCACCGTCCATCACCACGAACGCGATGAGCGGGCGGCCCGCGGCGTCCTGCTGGCGCGGCTCGCCGTGCGTGAGCGCGATGCCTCCGCCGTCGATGAAGGGCGTCACGACGAAGCGGTAGCCGCCCTGCCTCCGCTGCGGCTTCACGATCTCGAGCGTCTGCTCCGCGACGCTCGCCACGTAGACGCGCCCGTCGAGGCTGCGCCGGACCGCCCGGACGTTGTGCTCGCAGTCGGCGCGGGTGAACGCGTCCTTGCACGACCCGACGTAGCGCTCGAGGAACGCCCCGAGGCTGTCGAGGCGGCTCGCGCGCCCGCGCAGCGCGTCGAAGCGCGCGTCGCCGGCGGAGGCTCGGGCTGGGGGAGCGAGGAGGAGGAAGGCCAGGATCGAGGTGACGAGCGCGGGACGAGCCATGTCCTCGCATCATGACCACCGGCGGGTCGCGACGTCCACGCCCGCATCCGGCGCTGGCGTCGGGAAACGTGATGAACTATGCGCCGCCGTCGGCGAGCTCGCCGCACTCGCCCGCGTCGCAGCGCGGGACGCGCGCCGCGGGTGGGGGAGGGGTCTGGTCGGGGGCCCGCACCGGGGCCTTCACACCGGGCGCGGGACCGCTCTGGCCCGCCGCCGGCGCCACCGGGCCCGACTGCCCCGGCACCGATGGCGCGGGCCCCGCCTGCCCGGGAACGGGCTGCACCGGTCCGGCCATGCCGGCCGCCGTTCCCTGCGCCTGCGCGATCGTCGTCCAGAGCGCGAAGATCGCGCCCGCGACGATGCCGAGCGCTGCGGCGGTGAAGATGGAGCGGGGCGTCGGCATGCGGACCGGGATGTAATGCGCCCCGCGCAGCAGTTCTGCCCCCCGGCGGGATAGGTAGCTTTTTTGACTACATCATCCCACCGCCCTACGCTCGCGCCGTGGCTGGGAGGCTCCGAGCATGGCGCGCGAGCGGACGGGTTTGGTGAACGAGGCGGCGGGCTCGGCGGAGCGGCGCAGCGAGCCGCGCCTCGACAAGGTCTTCCCGGTCTTCCTCGAAGGCGACCGCGGCGGCGCGCTCGGCGTCGCGCGCAACATCTCCGAGAGCGGCATGTTCGTGGAGACGCGCTCGCCGGAGCTGCTCGGCAGCCAGGTGCGCATCACCTTCCCGTCTCACGCGGGCGAGATGACCGCCGTGGCCGAGGTCCGCTACGTCTGCCATCTCCTCGGGCGCCCCGCAGACGGTGGCTCGAGCCCCGCGGCCGTTCGTGGGATGGGGGTGCGCTTCCTCTACTTCGAGACGGGCGGCGAGGCGCCGCCGGTCGTGCACTGAGCTCACTTCGTTCCCGCCGAGAGCTGCAGCACGTACTTCACCACTGCGTCGATCTCGGCCCGGGAGAGCTTGTCCTTCCACGACTTCATCTTCGTGTCCGGGACGCCGTTCGTGATGATCTTCTTCACCTTGGCCTCGTCCTGATCGAACTCGTTCTTCCACTCGTCCGAGGTGAAGTCCGCGGCCATGTACTTGGCGCCGAGCTCGGTGTCGGCCTTGCCCGACTCGCCATGGCAGGTCGCGCAGTTCTCGAGGAAGATCGCCTTGCCGTCGGCCTTCTGATCGACGGCGCTGCCGGCGAGGGGCGCTGCGAGGAGGAGGGCGGCGATCAGGTGGCGCATGAGATCCCCGACGACGAGGCGGTGGCCTATTCATCGACGGTGGATGCGCCGTGTCAAGGAGGGCCTCGAGCGACACCCGCCCGAGCCGACCTTGCCCGGGCGGGGACCGCGTGTTACCCGACCGGCCATGCTCGCCATCGAGACGCAGGGCCTGACGCGCCTCTTCGACGGTAAGCCGGCAGTGCAGGATCTCGGGCTCGAGGTGCCCTCGGGCGCCTTCTACGGCTTCCTCGGCCCGAACGGCGCCGGCAAGAGCACCACCATGAAGATGCTCACCGGGCTGCTCGCGCCCACCTCGGGGACCGCCCGCGTGCTCGGGGCCGACCTGGCGCGCGATCCGCTCACGGTGAAGGCACGCGTCGGCGTAGTCCCCGACGGGCTGAACCTGTTCGAGCGGCTCACCGGCGCGGAGCAGCTCCGCATCCACGGGCAGCTCTATGGGCTCGGCCGCCGCGAGGCAGCCCGGCGCGCGGCGGAGCTGCTCGACGCGCTCGAGCTCGCGGCGGAGTCGGAGAAGCTGGTCCAGGATTACAGCCACGGCATGAAGAAGAAGCTCGCCCTCGGGTGCGCGCTCATCCACGGCCCGCGGCTGCTCTTCCTCGACGAGCCGTTCGAGGGCATCGACGCGGTCGCGGTCTCCGGCATCCGGCGCATGCTCCAGGACCTCGTCACGCGCGGCGCCATGACGATCTTCCTGACGAGCCACGTGCTCGAGGTGGTGGAGCGCCTCGTGACGCACGTCGGCATCATCCATCGGGGCCGCCTCGTCGTGCAGGGCACGCTCGACGAGGTCCGGGCCACCGGCACCCTCGAGGACACCTTCATCCGCGCGGTCGGGGAGGAGCGCGCCGCTCCGCAGGCGCTGTCGTGGCTCGGCCGCGACGGCGTCGCGCCGGAGCGCGCGTGAGCGATCCCTCGCCGCCGCTGGACGCCTCGCCGCTCCCGCGGAGCGGGCCGGGGCTGGCCGACCTCGCCGAGCTGCGGCTCCGCCTCGTCTGGCGGCGGCTGCGCACGCGCGGCGGGGCGGCCGAAGGCGTGGCGCAGCTGCTCCTGTTCGCGCTCGCCATCCCGGCGAGCGTCGTGTTCGCGGTCCTCGTCGGGGTGGGCAGCTACCGCGCCGCCCTCGCCGCGCACGGCCTCCAGGCGACCGTCACCATCGGGGCCATCCTCTACGGCCTCTGGCAGACGTGGACCGCGGTGAGCGTCACGATGAACGAGCGCGACGCGATCGACCTGCGGCGCCTCCTCGTCTACCCGATTGCCCCGGCACGGCTGTACCTCCTCGGCCTCGCCACCAGCATCATCGGCGATCCCTTCGCGCTCTTCTGGTTGATGCTCCTCGGCGGCATGGTCGCCGGCGCGGCGGCCGCGCGCCCGGGTGCCTGGATCCTGCTCCTCGCGGCCGTGCTGGCGGCGTTCGCGGCAGCGACGGTCGCGCTCGTCGCGCTCGCGCAGGAGGTCCTGGCGCGCGTCGCGCGCAGCCGGCGCTGGCGCGAGCTGGCGGTCATCGCGGCGGTGGCAGGGTGGGCGGTGGTGGCGTTCACGAGCACGAGCGGCGCGCACACGCTGCGCGGCGCGCTCCCGGCGCTGCGGCGGCTGCGCTGGGCGCTCTACCCGGCTGCGCTCGCGGCGGAGGCGGCCGAGCAGCTCTACGCCGGCCACGCCCTGGCGGCCCTGCCGTGGCTGGCGCTGCTCGCCGCGGCGGCGGCCGTCACCGGTTGGCTCGCCTACCGCATCGGCATGGCCACCGCCCGCTCCGGCGGCGAGGCGGGCAGCGTCGTCGTCGCGCGCGAGGCGAGCCGGCGCGGGTGGCTCTTCCCCGAGCGCCTCGGGCCGCTCTTCGAGAAGGAGGTGCGCTACCTCACGCGCCACCCGGCCGCCCGCGTGTACGTGCTCATCCTGCCCGCGCTCGCCGCTCTGCTCGGATGGAAGGGGCAGGCGCTCTTCGTCCGGGCCGGCGATGCCGCCGAGGTCGTCCGCGCGCTCCCGCTCTTCGGGCTCGCCGCCTACGTCCACCTCGCATTCCAGATCTTCTGGGTGAACGGCCTCGGCTGGGAGCGCGGCGGGGCGCGCACGCTCTTCCTCGCCCCGGTGCCGCTCGAGCAGGTGCTGTGGGCGAAGAACCTCGCGCTCTTCGCCTACACGACCGCGGTCTTCGTGCTCGCCGCGGGCGCCTACGTGGCGATGACCGGCGCGCCTGCCGCGTGGGTGGGCCTGGGAGCGCTCGCGCTGGAGGTCGGGATGGCGCCGGTCCTCTACGCGTTCGGCAACGTCCTCGGGATCCTGACGCCGCGCGCCGCGCCGTTCGGGATGCAGCGCGCCGGGTCTGTGTCGCCGCTCGCGGCGCTGGCCGCGATGGGCATCACCTCCGCCGCGATGGCGGTCTTCGCGCTGCCCGTGCTGGGGGCGCTCTGGCTCGACGCGCTCTGGGTCGTCCCGGTCGCCTGGGGCGCGCTCGGGGTCGCCGCCGCCGTGGCGTGGAAGAGGACGCTCCCGCTCGCGGCGAGCCTGCTCTCGAGGCGCCGCGAGCAGGTGCTCTCGGCGGTGTGCGGCGACGAGGCCTGACGTTACTGGCTGAACCCCTCGAGGAGGTAGTGGGCCTCGATGCGCTTCAGCGCCAGCACCATCGCGGCGGTGCGCATGTCGACGGCCTTCCCGATGCAGAAGGGGCGCGAGTCGTGGCTCGCGGTCTTCGCCGGCTTGTCGCGCGCGATGTCGCGGATCACGGCCAGGTTCGACTTGATGGCGCGCTCGAGCCGGGAGTTCACCTCCTGCTCGGTCCAGTGCTCCATGCGCTGGTTCTGCAGCCACTCGTAGTACGACACCGTCACGCCGCCCGCGTTGGCGATGATGTCGGGGATGAGCTCGATCTTGCGGGCGGCGAGGACGCGGTCGCCGTCGGGCGTGGTGGGGCCGTTCGCGCCCTCGACGACGAGCTTCACCCGGATCGTCTCGGCCACGTTGCCGTCGATCTCGCCGCCCAGCGCCGCCGGGACGGCGATGTCGGCGTCCACCTTCCAGAAGTCCGCCCTGGAGATGGGCGTCGCGCCGGGGAAGCCGAGCACCGTCTTCTTGAGGTTCTCCGGGTTCTCGTGCACGTAGCGGATGAGCGCCGCGACGTCGATGCCCTCGTCGCGGTGGATGGTGCCGTTGGCGTCGTTGACGGCGACGATCTTCGCGCCCATGCCCGCCAGGATCTCCGCCGCCGACGAGCCGACGTTGCCGAAACCCTGCACGAGCACGCGCGCCCCGCGCAGCTGGAACCCCTTGTCGCGGGCCCACTCCTCGATGCAGTAGACGACGCCCTGGCCGGTGGCCTTGAGGCGCCCCTCGGAGCCGCCGATGCGCACGTCCTTGCCGGTGACGACGCCGCGCAGCGCGTGGCGGAAGCGTTCACCGTCCGTGTATTGGCGCATCATCATCGCCATGATCTGCGCGTTCGTGTTGACGTCGGGCGCCGGGATGTCGAGGAACGGGCCCATCAGGTTCTTCAGCTTGTAGACGTAGCGGAGCGTGAGGTGCTCCATCTCCTCCTTCGAGTACGCCTGCGGGTCGATGCGGATGCCGCCCTTGGCGCCGCCGAACGGGATGTCCACGATGGCGGTCTTCCAGGTCATCTCCGCGGCCAGCGTCTTGAAGAGGTCGAGCGAGACGTCCTTGTGGAAGCGCACGCCGCCCTTGTAGGGGCCGCGTACCTGGTTGTGCTGGATGCGGTACGCCTTGAACTTGCGCGGCTCGCCCTTCACCATCCGGAAGAGGCCGCGGCTGCCGATGCGGATCACGCCCTCGCGCACGGTGATGTCGGCGTTGAGGAGGGCGCGGCGGTGCAGCACGAAGTCGCCGTTCGCGAGCGGCTCGAGCGCCTCGCCCGCCTTCACGGAGGAGGAGGGCAGGTCCTTGAAGCGCGCCGCCTCCTCGTCCGTCTCGGGCAGCGCGACGAGCCGGTCCCGGAGGTCGAGAGTCACGTAGAAGATGTGCTCGAAGTCGGGCTCCTCGAGCTCCAGCCGCACGCGCGGGTGCATCCCGATGAGGTCGGCCGCGCGATGGAACGTCTCCATCGTCTCCGTGAAGATGTTCTGCCTCTTCGGCGTGGCTTCCTTGCGCATCACCCTCATGGCGGTCCTCGCTCGAAGCGGGGGAGCTTGCGAAGTCGCGGCATCCTATGGCTCGCCCCGGCGGTCGTCCACATGTTGGAGAGTCGCTCGAAAGGGTCCTTGTTTCAGGATATTGTGCGTTGCTCCACCGTGCTCGTCGCCAGGCGGCCCCTGGTTCGGGCGCTCACCTACATGGGGGAGCGGCGTGCGCCCGGTGAGAGAGGCTCGTTTCCTGGACTTCCGAGCCTCGCCGCGAGCTGTCCCACGAACCAAGGGGTGGCTTCGGACAGCTCCGGACGGGTAGCTTGCTCGCGCGGGAGAGGGGCGGGAAGCGCGTGCTGGAGCAGAGCTTGAGGCGGGTCCTCATCGTCGAGGACGATGAAGGCATCCGCGAGGCGCTCGCCGAGTGCGTGGCGAGCATGGGCGTCGAGGTCGCGACGGCGCGCGACGGTCAGGATGGGCTGAGCGTCGTCCGCGCCGGCTCGCGTCCGGACGCGATCCTGCTCGATCTGCGCATGCCGCGGCTCGACGGGCACGGCTTCCTGAGCGCGGTGCGCGCCGATCCGGCGCTCGCGAGCATCCCGGTGATCGCGATGACGGCGTGGCTCGACCAGCCGCGCCTCCCCGTCTACGCGTTCCTGAAGAAGCCGTTCGATCTGGACGAGCTCGCGAAGATCCTGGGACGTCTCGCGACGGCCGCGCGCGCGGCCTAGCGAGCGTTCACGTCGGCTGCGAGAAGGCATCCCATCGTCGTCGTCCGGCGGCACGCCGTGGCGTTCGAACGCTGACCCCGCGGCAGCTGTGGCGCGCCACGGGTGCATGGGTCACTGGAGGCGCGGGTTCTCGACGCGCTGCCGAATCGGCGGCCGAGGCGAGGGTCGCGCTCGGCTCCTCCCCGCCCGGCTCCAGCGGCGCGGACGAAAAAGAAGAAGGGGTCACGGTCTCCCGCAACCCCTTGGAGCGATTCTGGTGAAAACTGGAGCCGACACCCAGAATTGAACTGGGGACCTACTGATTACGAATCAGTTGCTCTACCAGCTGAGCTATGTCGGCGAACCGGTGCGCGTTCTAGCATCGGCGGAGGCCGCCTGCAAGGGACGAGCAGGTCCGGCCGCGGCGCGGGCATCACTCGGGCGCAGCGTCGCAGGCGGCACAGGCGCAGGGCAACGTCGCGGCGGCCCGGCACGCGTTCGACGCCTCGAGGACCGGCTCCGACGAGCACGCCACGACGGCGAACCTCGGCAGCTCCGCCCTGACCTCGAGCGTCCGCTCGTCGTAGACCGTGCAGCCGCAGACGAGCCGACGGCACTGCGTCACGGGGGCGGACGTCGCGGCGCCGGCCGCCGGGTCGAGGTTGCCGCCGCAGGACGCCAGGGCGAGCAGGGTGAGGGCGAGCGCGCGCATGGACGAAGGGCGAGGGTACGCTCGCCGGCCCGAGCGCGAAGTCGGGTGCGCGAGGTTCCCGCGATCACAGGACGCGCGGGCCGCGGGTCGCTTCGCCGCGCCGAGTCACTATCCTTCCGCCATGGCGAAGATGCGAAGGCTCGACTCCAAGGCGGCGCTCGCGCAGCAGCGCGCCGACACCCGGCGCGGCGCGCGCGGGAAGGCTCACATCGGCGACGACACGGGCTCTGCCGCGGCGCGCGCGGCCGAGCGCGCCAAGGTCCGGCGGATGCAGGAGGTCCAGCACGCGCGCGGGGAGGTGGAGCGCCTCCGCCAGCCGCTCTCCGTGCTCCTCGTCGACATCGTCGCCGACGCCGTCCGGCTCACCCGGACCGTCGTGACGATCCCCCTGCGCATGGCGCTGGCGCTCCGCGGGCACCGGCCCGCCGTCTCCGAACGCTGAGGGGACTCGGGTTTCGCCCTTCTCACAGCGGCGGTGGGGGGGATTGGGGGCTTGCTGCGCGAAGGGCAGCGAGCCCGGAAATCACTCTGACTCGCATGTGAAGCGGTGGGCGAGCACGACAAACGGCGAAAGGCGAGTCAAAAGCTCGGACCGAGCGTCACGTAGAGCTGCGTCTCCGCCAGCGGGTCGGCGGGTGGGCGTCCGCCTTGCCAGGGGGCGAGGAGCCGCCCGAGCCCGCGCGCGACGCCGAGCCGCAGGTCGGTGCGCAGGTAGTACCCGAGCACGAGCTCCGCGCGCAGCTCGCCGCCGGCCCCGAAGCGCAGGCGATCGACGGCGCCGAGCGAGCGCCCCTGGTCGCTCGAGAGGGCGGCGAACGCGCCGCCGCCGTCGAGGAAGAGCGCGCCGTGGAGGCGGCGGAGCTGGACCGGCCACGCGCGGTAGCCGCGCTCGAGCGTCGCGAGCGGGAAGCGCAGCTCGAGGTTGACGTTCGCGACGGTCGAGCCGGCGAAGGCGCCGCTCGGGTAGCCGCGCAGGACGTCCGACTGGATGGACGGGCCGAGCAGGGATGAGAGGAGGACGTCCACGATGTTCGGCGCAGGCGGACCGCCGATCGAGAAGGGCTGCCGGCCGCCGAGCGTGCCGCTGGCCGCGCCGACGGAGCCGCGAACCCCGAGCACCACGTGCTGCGTGAAGGGGACGCGCAGGTACTGCGAGAGGGAGGCGCGGGCGCTCGCGTACGAGAAGCTGCCGCCGAGGGCGGGCGAGGCATAGCGGAAGAAGAGGCCGAGGACGCGGCCCTCCTCCGGTGAGATGGCGTTCACGAACCGCCGCGCGTCGCCGTAGGCGAGCCCGAGCGAGAGCTCGCTCCCGGTGCCGTTGCGGTACGGCTCGACGCCGGGAGACGTGATCTGCGGGATGCCACCGAGCGAGCGCAGGTGCAGCGCGCGCCACCCGAGCGTCAGCGCCTGGAACCGATCGAGGTGCGTCTGCGTGAAGGAGAGCGACGCCTGGAGCGGCATCCACTGCTCTTCCAGGAACGCGGTGCCCGGGGTCGTGCCGATGACGCGCGTCGAGGTGAGCTGCAGGCGCGGGTAGAGCCAGGTCCCGATGTAGGTCGCGCCGTAGCCCACCTCGCGGCTGTAGACGCCGTACCAGGCCTGCACGCCGTAGAGGTGCTGGAGGAGCACGTCGGCGCCGCCGGTGATCGCGCCGAAGGTCGTGCCGCCGCCGTCCACGGCCATCATCGGGAGCCAGAAGGTCGGGCGGAGCGTGTCGAGGGCATGGTAGGGCCGCGCCGGCAGCGGAGGCGGCTCGGGTGTGGGCGCCGCCTCGGGGCCGCGCAGCGGCCGCGCGCGGGGCGGGGCCGGCTCGAGCCAGCGCGCGCGGTCCACGGGGATGGTGGCGAGGTCGTAGCCGCGCCGCGAGTAGCCCACGAAGGCGAGCGTCGTGCCGTCGGGCGAGACCTGCGGCTCGAAGGCTCCCATCTCGACGTTCGTGACCTGGTGGAGGCGCCCCGCGACATGGCGACGGCTCGGGGTCGAGGTCAGGGTCGAGGACGAGGACGGTGTCTCGGTGCCGACCTCGAACGCATACACGTTGTAGACACCCGTCCGCTCCGACGAGAAGTAGAGCGTCTTCCCGTCCGGCGACCACGACGGGGTCACGTCGAGCGCGTCGTCGTCGGTGACGAACGCGACCTCGCCCCCCTCCCAGAGCGCGATGTCGCGCCGGCCGTTCTCCTGCAGCTCGAAGGCGATGCGCCGGCCGTCGGGTGAGATGCGCGGCATCCCCACCTGGACGCCCGGGCGCTGGAAGAGCGTCTCGGGAGCGCCTCCGTCGAGGCGGACGCGCCGGAGCGCCATCTCTCCGCCGCGCAGGTGCACGGCGTAGACGAGCGTCATGCCGCCGGGCCGGAGGTCGGGGTCGGTGGCGCGCTCGCCGAACGTGAGGCGCCGCTGCGCGCCCGTCTCGAGGTCCACCAGGCGCAGGTCGTCGTAGACCGCGAACTCCCGGTGCACGTCGGCGGCGGCGACGACCGCCTCGCGCGCCGAGCCGAGCGCGAACGTGCCGTTCGAGTCGATCGTCGCCGCGCGGCCGAGGTCGTCGCCCGCCGCCGTGACGCGCCGCAGCCCGGGTCGCTCGTCGGGCCCCGCGTCGAAGAAGACGAGCCCGCTCCCGTCCGGCAGCCAGCGCGGGTGCAGCACCTGCGAGCCGCGCCGCGTCAGGGGTCGAGCGCTCGTGACGGGCCGCTGCCGCACGGCGGCGAGGTCGGCCTCGGCGCGCGCGCGCACGACCGCCTCGAAATCGCGCCAGAGGTCGCCCAGGCTGCCGCCCAGGTGGCGCTCTGCGAGGTCGTCGAAGCGATAGGGCCAGAGGCGCGAGCCCTGGTCCTTCGAGAGGTCCGTCAGGGCGCCGGGGCCGGCGCGCGCCCGGATGAACCGGAAGAAGCGGCCG
>DASWDS010000533.1:0-2040 GCA_036395165.1 Anaeromyxobacteraceae bacterium
ACCGACCGGGGTCGCGACGCGCGCCGCTACCGCGACGAGAGCTTCCGGCTCGCCGGCGATCTCGCCGATCTCTACGGCCCGGCGCTCGCGGCGTCGCCGGCGGGCGAGAGCACGTGGCTCGGGCGTCGCGCACGCCGCTTCCGGCTGTCGCTCTCGGGCGCCGCGCCGCGCGAGGCGCCGCCGCCGCCGGACCTCCCGGACGGCGGGTACGACGCCGACACGCGGCGCCGAGTGGACTTCCTCGAGGGCCGGGTGCCGGCGGCGCTCGAGGGCGAGCTCCTGCTCGACGCCGACACCGGCGTGCCGCTCTCCGTCACGATGAGGGGCGCGTTCTCCGAGCGCGCCGACCCTCAGCTCCGCGCCCAGGTGGAGCTCGCGGCCGAGGTGAAGGCGATCGGGGGCGACGTCGCCGCCGTGCTGCCGCCCAAGGGCGCCCTCACGGACGAGCGCAAGCCGAAGGGCGTCGCCCGCGCGCTCGAGGCTGCGGGCCTCCGCAAGCGCGCCGGGGGCGAGGAGCGCGAGGGCGCGGAGGACGAGGGCGAGGGCGAGCCCCCGCCCGGCGAGTAGCGCGGCGCGAGGACGCGCGACACCCCCCACGCCGACCCGCGTCCCGCCGCATGCTTAGCTTTGCGTGAGGAGGGCTTCCCCATGAAGCGAATGGTGTACGTGCTCGCGCTCGCCGCGGTCGCGGGATGCGCAGGCATGCGCGGAGGTGCCCGCGAGAGCGCGCCTGCCGCGCAGGTGTCGGACGCCGACTTCGGCCGGCTGCCGCAGGACCAGATGGCCCCCGTCAACGAGGCGCGCCAGTTCCTCGCGAGCGCCCGCGACGAGCAAGGGCGCGCGAAGCTCCGCCTGCAGGAGGCGACCCACGAGGCGGACATGGCGAAGGCCGATCAGCAGGCGGCCGCCGCCGACGCGCAGCGCGCGGCCGCGCACGCGAAGGTGGCGAACGACAGCCGCGAGCCGGCGCAGCTCGAGCAGGCGCGCCAGCTCCAGGAGCAGGCCCAGCTGCACAAGTCCGAGGCCGACGCCCACGCCCAGTACGCGGCGAAGCTCGCGGAGGCGCGGCAGGCGGCCGTGAAGGCGGCCGACGACCAGGTGGCGCTCGGGGAGGCGAGGGTCGACTGGTCGAAGCTGCAGGCCATGCAGCTCGCGAACGTGCCCGCGGCGGGCAAGTACGACGCCGGCCGCTTCCAGACGCGCGTGAACGACGCCCAGAACCGCTTCGACCAGGACCTCCAGAAGGCGCGCCAGCTCGAGGGGCAGGCCACCGCCTCACAGCAGCGGTGGCAGGACCTCCAGAAGCAGATGCAGGCGCGCGGGAGCGCGATCCAGACGGGCTGAGGGGGCGGGGCTTCCGGCCCTAGCGGTGCCGCCTCCACTCGACCATGAGGCAGCGGTCCTGCACGACCAGGATCCCCGCCGCCGCCAGCGCGAGCGCCGCCTCGTCGTTGCGGATGCCGAGCTGGAACCACACCGCGCGCGGCTTGAGCGTCTTCAGATCTTCCACGTGCGGCGGGATGTCCTTCGGCCGCCGGAAGACGTCCACGATGTCGATCGGGCCCGCCACGTCGGCGAGCTTCCGGTGGACCTTCGCGCCGAGGATCTCCTGCACCTCGGGGTAGTAGACCGGCACCGGGATGACCTCGGCGCCCGCGGACCGGAGGTACTCGGGCACGTAGAACGCGGCCTGGTCCGCCTGCTTCTCCGTCTTGATGCCGAGGACCGCGACGCGCCTCGCGGAGCGGATGAGCTCGCCGATCCGGGCGTCGTCGTCGAGGAGGTTCTGGCGCGGGTCCATGGGGTCTCCGGGCTGTCGGAACCAGGAGTTAGCATGCGCATGCCTCGCTCGCCAGCTCGCCTGCTCGCCCGGCGCGGCGCAGGCGGCGGATTACTGGACGCGCGCGCCGCCCCGCCTACCATGGAGCGGTCTCGAGGCGAGGGCGCGGGCGGGCCTTCGCGAGGGTGGATCGACATGGACGGCAAGAAGGCGACCGGCACGGCGGTGGTGACCGAGAGCGCGGCACAGGCCGTGCTCCG
>DASWDS010000534.1:0-20730 GCA_036395165.1 Anaeromyxobacteraceae bacterium
CGGGCCGAGCTTGTCGAGCGTCCACGAGACCGGCATCGCGCCATGGCGAGAGACGACGCCGTAGGTGGGCCTGAGGCCGGTCACGCCGCAGAAGGCCGCCGGGCAGGTGATGGAGCCCCACGTCTCCGAGCCGATCGCGAAGGAGACGAGGCCGCCCGCGACGGCCGAGGCCGCGCCCGACGACGAGCCACCCGCCCAGCGCGAGAGATCCCACGGCGTGCGGCAGGCGCCGTTCAGCGCCGCGTCCGCCCAGTGGTAGCCGAGGCCGCCGGCGAGCTCGATCATCGAGAGCTTGCCGAGCAGCACCGCGCCGGCCTCGCGGAGCCTGGCCTGCACCGTCGCGTCGCGATCCGGGACGCGGGTCGCGTAGGGGCGCGCCCCGAAGGTCGTCGCGAGCCCCTTCGTGTCGACGAGGTCCTTGAGGCCGTAAGGGATCCCGTGCAGCGGCCCGCGCCAGCGCCCGCGCGCGAGCTCCGCCTCCGCCCCGCGCGCCTCCTCGAGCGCGCGCTGCGGCGTCGGGTTCACGAAGCACCACAGCTTCGGCGCGACGCGCGAGATGCGCTCGAGGCACGCCTCCGCGAGCGCCACCGGCGACAGCTCGCGCGCGCGAAGACGGCGCCCGAGCTCCTCCACGGTCGCGAACGTGACGCCGGCGACGGGGGGCACGTTCACTCCACGCGCGCGCTGAAGTGGAGCGCGGGCTCGGCGTCCGGCGAGAGCCGGTGCTCGCGGATCGAGCGGAGCGCCTCCGGAGCCTCCGGCTTCGGCTCGCCCGGGCCGGGCGGCGGCGTCGGAGCGCGCGCCGGCGCCTCGGGCTCGCCAGCGCGTCGCGCGGTCGCGCAGGCCACGACGGGCGCGAGGGCGACAGCGGCCAGGAACCGCCGCCGGCCGGGGTGGAGGGCTCTCGGATTGCGCATGGCGGGCATCTAACGGGAGGCCTGCGCGCTCGCGAGCCGGGGTGCGGGCGCCCGCTCCCGGTTACACTTCAGGGATGCCCGAGCTGCCCGACATCGAGGCCTACGTCGAGGCGCTCGCGGAGCGCGCCGTGGGCGAGCCCGTGCTGGGGGTGCGGCTCGCGAGCCCCTTCCTCCTGCGCACCGCCGATCCGCCGCTGCGCGAGGTGGAGGGCAAGAGGGTCGTCGCGGTCCGCCGGCTCGGGAAGCGCGTCGTCCTCGCGCTCGAGGGCGACCTCTTCCTCGTGGTCCACCTCATGATCGCGGGGCGCCTGCACTGGATCGAGCGCGGTGCGAGGAAGGCCGCGCGGACCGGGACGTCGCTCGCGATGTTCGAGCTCCCGAACGGCACGCTCACGCTCACCGAGGCGGGGTCGAAGCGGCGCGCGGCGGTGCACCTCGTACGCGGCGCGGCGGCGGTGGCGGCGCTCGCCCGCGGCGGCATCGAGCCGCTCGACGCGGATCTCCCGGCCTTCGCGGGCGCGCTCCGCCGCGAGAACCACACGCTGAAGCGCGCGCTCACCGACCCCGACCTCTTCTCCGGGATCGGCAACGCCTACTCCGACGAGATCCTGCACCGCGCGCGCCTCTCGCCCGTGAAGCTCACGCAGCGCCTCACCGACGAGGAGGCGGCGCGCCTCCACGCCGCGACGCGCGAGGTGCTCGGACGGTGGCTCGCGAAGCTGCGCGAGGAGCGCGCCGGCGGCTTCCCCGAGAAGGTGACCGCCTTCCGCGAGGGGTTCGCGGTGCACGGCCGGTACCGCCAGCCCTGCCCGGACTGCGGCGCGCCCATCCAGCGCATCGCGCACGCCGACAACGAGACGAACTACTGCCCGCGATGCCAGACGGGCGGCCAGATCCTCTCCGATCGCTCGCTGGCGCGGCTCCTCAAGGAGGACTGGCCGCGGACGTTGGAGGCGCTCGAGCAGAAACCGGGGTTCGGGCTGAAGCCGAAGCAAGCTGAGGCGGCCGCCGACAGCGAGTGAGATCGCGCGAAGGCCTCTGCCGCCAGGCCCCTGCGGCGCGAATCCCCCGAACCAGGGTTATCGGGTGGTGCGAACAACTCGCACCCGCGCTGCGTAGCGGGCTACGCACCCAGTTTCCCGAAAGGGTACCCACTCAGTCGATCTTGGTCGGAAAATGGCGCATGTGCCCGTTGACGCTGGAAGTGTGCGCCTGACGCTGGGCGTCAATGCAATACTCGTGCCTCCCACGCGCTGAGCCTTGACACGCGGCGCGGAACTGGGGTTTGGTCACCGGCTCAACTATCCCAGGTCTGTTACACGCCCGCACCACACCCGCACCGAGGGTTCTGATGGCCACCGACTCCACGCCTCCCAACGGCGACGCGATTCCCGACGCGAGCCCCATCTCGAAGCCGAAGAAGATCCGCCGCGAGGACGCGCTCGCGTACCACTCGACCGGCCGCAAGGGGAAGATCGAGGTCGTCCCGACGAAGCCATGCGCCACCGCGCGCGACCTCGCGCTCGCGTACAGCCCGGGCGTCGCCGAGCCATGCCTCGAGATCGCGAAGGATCCGGACCTCAGCTACCTGTACACCGCGCGTGGAAATCTCGTCGCGGTCGTCTCGAACGGCACCGCCGTGCTCGGCCTCGGCGACATCGGCCCGCACGCCGGCAAGCCGGTCATGGAGGGCAAGGGCGTCCTCTTCAAGAAGTTCGCCGACATCGACGTCTTCGACATCAACATCGACGCGAGGGAGATCGACCACATCTGCTCCGTCGTGAAGGCGCTCGAGCCGACCTTCGGCGGCATCAACCTCGAGGACATCAAGGCCCCCGAGTGCTTCGTCATCGAGGAGCGGCTCAAGAAGGAGATGCAGATCCCCGTCTTCCACGACGACCAGCACGGGACCGCCATCATCTCCGGCGCGGCGCTGCTCAACGCGCTCGAGCTCGCCGGGAAGAAGATCGACAAGGTGCGCGTCGTCGTCTCGGGCGCCGGCGCGTCCGCCATCGCGTGCACCAAGTTCTACCTGACGCTCGGCGTCAAGCGCGAGAACGTCACCCTCGTCGACACGAAGGGGGTCGTCTACAAGGGCCGCACCGAGGGCATGAACGCGTGGAAGCAGGAGTTCGCCGTCGAGACGCGGGCGCGCACGCTCGCCGATGCGATGGAGGGCGCCGACATCTTCCTCGGCTGCTCGGCGAAGGGCCTCGTCACGCAGCGCATGGTCCAGTCGATGGCGAAGGACCCGGTGGTCTTCGCGCTCGCCAACCCCGATCCCGAGATCAGCTATCCCGACGCGGTGGGGGCGCGCAAGGACGTCATCATGGCGACCGGCCGCTCCGACTACCCGAACCAGGTGAACAACGTCCTCGGGTTCCCGGGTATCTTCCGGGGCGCGCTCGACGTCCGCGCCAAGGCCATCAACGAGCAGATGAAGATGGCCGCCGCCCGCGCCATCGCCGCGCTGGCGCGCGAGGACGTGCCGGAGTCGGTGTCGCGCGCCTACTCGGGCGAGAAGTTCTCCTTCGGCCGCGAGTACATCATCCCGAAGCCGCTCGACCCGCGCGTCCTCCTGTGGGTCGCCCCGGCGGTCGCGCAGGCCGCGATGGACAGCGGCGTGGCGCGGCAGACCCTCGACATCGCCGAGTACCGCGAGCGTCTCCGCAAGATGCAGAGCCGCACGCACTCCGTGATGAGCAGCATCTACACGAAGGCGAAGAAGAAGCTCGCCAGGATCGTCTTCCCCGAGGGCCACCACCCGAAGGTCCAGCAGGCGGCCCAGATCCTCCGCGAGGACGGCATCTGCGAGCCGGTCCTCCTCGGGCCGGTCGACAAGATCCGCGCCGCGATCGAGGACCAGCGGCTCGACGGGCTCGCCGACGTCACCGTCATCAACCCGCTCGAGAGCGAGGAGATCAACCGGTACGTGAGCCGGCTCTGGGAGCTCCGGCAGCGCCGCGGCGTGACCTACGACGAGTCGAAGCAGTTCCTGAAGCAGCGCGCCTACTACGCCTCGATGATGCTGGAGCAGGGGCAGGCGGACGGCCTCGTCACCGGTCTCACGACGAGCTACGCCGACGCGATCCGCGCGCCGCTCCAGATCATCGGCACGCGCGCCGGCCGCCGCGCCGCGGGCGTGTACATCGTGGTCACGAAGAACGACTTCACCTTCTTCGCCGACTGCACGGTGCACGTCGACCCCACCGCCGAGGAGCTCGCGGACATCGCGGTCACCACCGCCGATCTCGCCCGCTACTTCGACGTGAAGCCTCGCGTGGCGATGCTCTCGTACTCGACGTTCGGCGGCGGCAAGGGCAAGAGCCCGGAGAAGGTGCGGATCGCGACGGAGCTCGTCCGCCAGCACGAGCCGAGCCTCGAGGTCGACGGAGAGATCCAGGCCACGATCGCCATGTCGTCCGACACGCGCGTGCCGGAGTTCCCGTTCTCGACCCTGAAGGACAACGCGAACGTCCTCATCTTCCCGAACCTCGACGCGGCCAACATCGCGTACCAGCTGCTCGGGACGATCGGCGGCGCGGAGATCATCGGGCCGGTGCTCCTCGGGATGCACAAGCCCGTGAACATCCTGCAGATGGGCTGCAGCGTGCAGTCGATCGTGAACCTCGCCGCCTTCACCGCGCTTCGCGCGCAGGGCGATCAGTTCCTGTTCTAAAGTACCGGAATCCCGCGTCACTCGACGGGCCGGCCTCGCGCTCGCGGGGTCGGCCCGTTCTCTTTTTCTCCCGCGGCGGGAGCCCAGACGGGACGCTCGAAGCCGAGCCGCGCCGTTACATTCCTTCGAGCCGGACCTCGGGGGGAATGGAGAGAGACCATGCTGGTGAGAAACGTCATGAAGACGGCCATTGACGCGTTCCGGGAAGACGACACGGTGAAGGTCCTCGCGATGCGCATGCGAGACGTGGCCACGGGCTTCGTCCCCGTCTGCGACCGTCAGGGGCACCCCGTCGGCACGGTGAGCGATTACGACATCGTGCGTCAGGTGTGCGCCGAGGACCGGCTCGCCTCGGAGACGCTCGCCGGCGACATCATGGAGCGCGAGATCATCACCTGCTACGACGACGACGAGCTGGCGGTCGCCGAGGAGCGGATGAACGACACCCACAAGGCACGCATCCTCGTCCTCGATCGGGACCAGAAGCTCGCCGGGGTGATCACGCTCGCGGACGTCTTCGGCGCCGAGGACGACCACCGCGCCGTGGAGACGGCGCGGCACGTCGTGGAGCGGGAGTATCTCGCGTAGCACGCGGGCCCGCTCCCGATTGCAGGCGAGCGCCGCGAGTCCCACCGTGCCGGGTGGGAGGACGCGATGCCCTGGAAGACCACGAAGAAGCGCGCGGCCAGCGACAAACGCGCCGGCAAGGCGGCCACCACGCAGGCGGGCGAGTACGTGCGCGAGCAGATGCACAAGGAGAAGCGCGGCAAGGGCCGCGCGAAGAGCCGCAAGCAGGCCGTCGCCATCGGCCTCTCGCAGGCGCGCCGCGCCGGGGCCAAGATCCCGCGGAAGGGCGCGAGCGCGAAGCGGCGCAGCAGCGCCCGATCGAGCAGCCGTTCCAGCCACGGTCGCCGGACCTCCAGCCGGGCCTCGAGGTAGCGGCCGAGCACGGGCCAGCCTCGACGGAGGCGCCCATGTCCCGCTGCGCGTCGTCCGCGTTGCAGCTCGCGCTGCGCTCGCCGGGCCTAAAGGCTCACGCGCAGCGCGACGCCCATGTCGAACGTCTGCGCGGCGAGGCTGGGCGTGGTGAGGCCGCCGACGACGACCTGGGCCGGGATCGCGAGACGGAACTCGCCCTCGCGCTTGCCGAGGTGCGCCTGCCCGTATGCCTCGAGGCGCAGGTAGGTGAGGAGCAGCACCGAGTAGTCGAGGCGCGCCACGAACGATCGGTCCGAGAGGTTCCCCAGCACGGACAGGATGAACGTGGTGTTGTTCCACGATCCGGGGTTCGGCAGGTACCCGTAGCCGCCCGCGTAGTGCTGCCCGAGGTAGAACGGCGTGAACGCGCCGTGGAAGAGGAGGCCAGGGTAGACGCTCGGATCGGCGTAGCCATTCCGATTGTAGAAGTACTCGACCCCCAGCTCGAAGCTGTCCTCGTCGCTGTACTTGTGGGCCCAGCGCACGCCGCCGGTCACCGCGGGCGTGAGCCCGCCGCGCTCGAACGTCTCGTATTGGTCTCCGATCGGCTGCGATGCGCCCACGCCCGGGATGCGCCGATAGAGTGGGATCTCGCTCCCGGTCTTGAGGGCCGCCTCGCCGTAGAGGTCGAGCTCCAGGATCCCGGCCGACGCGTCGAGGGCGAAGCGCGGCCGATGGCCGCGCTGGACGACGGCGCCGGCGCCGATCTCGGACGGGCCGAGCACGATCTCGGCCCGCGCGGCCGCGCCTATCCCGCCCACCTGCTGCGTCGAGGTCGTCCCCGGCTGCGACGGCACCGGGGCGAGCCCGCCCGTGGCGGAGGAGCTCGTGAGCGGCTCGAGGATCGCCATGGTGGAGAAGTTCCAGCCGCGTCGCTCCCATGGCACGTGCACGCGGACCATGGTCGTGCCGGTGCGGGCGTCGAAGACGGCGAGCGGGTCGCGCCGCACCGTGTGCAGGTAGTCCGTCGGGTTCCAGAACCGGCCGGTGCCCCACTTCACGTGCTGCTTCCCCACGGTGAGGAAGGCGGTGTGCGCCGCGTCGAAGCGCAACCAGAGCTGATCGAGGAGCACTCGCGGGTTCGTCGGGGCCTGCGTGCCGAAGGGGCTCGGCGCGTTCGGGTCGATCGTCGGGTCGTACTGCATGCGCGCGAGCAGGAACCCCCGCACCCGGTCGTTGGGGCGCACGTCGAAGTAGCCGTCCACCAGGGCCGGCGCGGCGAGGAGCCAGTCCCACGGATCATCGCCCTCGCGCCCGAAGGCGAAGGCGCGCAGGTAGAGCTGGCCGCCGATCGTGAGCGGGTTTTCCGTCGCGCCGAGCTTCTCCCCGACGTCCTGCGCCTGGGACGGAGCGTTCTCCCTCGCCCCGCTCGCGGGCGGAGGGCCGGGGAGAGGGGTGGCCGGAGCGGGCTCCTTCGGCGCGCCGAAGATCTCCTCCTCCGGCGGACGCTCCTGCGCGACCGCGCTGGTGGCGAGGACCGCGAAGGCGAGGGCGAGCGATCTCATGCCCTCCTCACCGGCTCTTCGCCTCGAGCCACGCCTTCGTGAACATGTTGGGGCTGAGCGGCCGCAGGTCCACCTGGCGGATGAGGATGAGCGTCGAGTTCGCCTTCTCCACCTCGTCGTAGAACCGCATCTCCTCGGGGAACCAGACGTCGGCGCCCTTCGACTCGGAGTAGATCTTCTTCCACTTGGGGTAGTAGCTCGTGCGCATGAGCCGCCCCGAGAGGGCGAGCTCCTGTCGCTTCAGGACGTTCCCCGTGGCGGCGTCGATCCAGAGGCGGACGCGCGGGAACGCCACGTCGACGCCCTCCTTCACGGTGAGGAGGAGCTTGTGCGCCGCGTACGCGCCGAGCTTCTCGTCCGCCTCGAAGCGCGTGTCGTACTCCTCCGCGAGCCGGGACTCGTCGAGGTCGCCGCGGCGCGTGTCGGTGCCGCCGATGCGCTCGCGCTCGGTGCGCCGCTCCCACTTGCCGGTCGCCGGATCGTAGAGCCACAGGTTCTTGTCGAGGCGCAGGTACCCCTTCCCGGCCTCGCTCTTCGGCTTCGAGAAGAGGAGCATCAGCTTCTCCTCCGCCTCGCGACGGTAGACGACGAGCTCGTAGACGACGTCGGTCTTGTCCTTCTCCTTCGACTCCATGTAGCAGAGCGCCTTGTAGTCGCCCGAGCTCCTCTGGCGCTGGTCCACGAGCTTCACCAGCGCGTCGGTCTCGGCCTGGGTCAGCGCGGCGGCCGGCAGCGCGAGCGCGGCGGCGAGCGCGGCGGCGGCGAGTCGAAGGAGCATGGCGTGTTCACCCGATGTGGTGCATGGCGGTGACCGGCTTCAGGCGCGCAGCGCTGAAGGCGGGCGCGATCGCGGCGGCCGTGGTCACGACGACGATGAAGAGCACGTCCGTCACCACGGCGCGCCGGAGGACGGTCATGGTGAGGTGCTGCTGCATGAGGAACATCTGGACGCTCTCGGGCACCGCCAGGCGCGCGGCGTTGACGAGGGCGGCCACGGCCACGCCGCCGAGCGCCCCGGCGACCGTACCCGAGAGCCCGAGCAGCGCCGCCTCGAGCAGGAAGAGCCAGAGCACCCTCGTGCGCTGCATCCCGATGGCGCGCAGCGTCCCGATCTCGCGGGTGCGCTCGCGGATGGCGATGGCGAGCGTGTTCAGGATCCCGATCACCACGATGACGAGCAGGATGAAGATGAGGATGCCGGTGAGCCCCATGATGGCGGAGAGGATCCAGCTGATGAACGTGAGCTCGTCCTCCCAGGTCGTGACGTCGAGCTTCTGCCCGGTCCAGTCCTCGGAGTTCACCTTCCCCATCAGCTTCTCCCAGTACGGCTTGGGGTCGGCGTCCATGACGCGCCAGCCGGCCTGGGCGAGCCCCTCTCGCAGCCGCGCCGCCACCTGCGGCGCCTTCGAGACGTCCTTCAGGTAGAGGTGCACGGCGCCGGTCGTGTTCGCGTTCAGCTGGTAGAGCTGGCGGAGCGTGTCCGAGGCGAGGAAGGCGTTGAACGAGCTGAGGAGCCCGAGGTTCTTCGCGATGACCCCCACCCGCACGTCGGCCGTGTTGTTCACGCCGCGCGCGGTGGGGGCCGAGAGCGTGATGGCGTCCCCCACCTTCACCTCGAGTCGCTTCGCCTGGTCCTCGAAGAGGAGGATCGTGCCGGGCTTGCCGAGCTCGTCCAGGCTGCCCTCCTTCACTCGCACCACGCGCCGGAACCCCGGCTCCCTCGCGATGTCGACCCCCCCGAGCACGAGGTCCATGGAGCTGCGCTCGGAGACGCCCTTCGCCCAGCCCCGCACCCGCACGGTGACGTAGTCGATCTCGGGCACGAGGCGGCGCGCGTCGGCGAGCGCCTTCTCCCAGTCGGTGACGAGCGGCGCCGAGTTGCCGGAGGTGATCTTGAAGAAGCCCCCCACGTTCACGTGCCCGGTCATGAGGGTGCTCGCCGACTCGAGCATGGCCGAGCGGATGCCCTCGGTGAGCGCGCCCATGATGACGAGCAGCGCCGTCACCGCCGCGATGGCCCCCCCGAGCAACAGGTTGCGCTTCGTGTGCTTGGTGAGGTTCCGCGCCGCGATCTGGAAGTCGATGAGGGCCATGGTCACTCGTCCGTCTGCATCGCCTCGAGCGGCGTCACGCGCGTGGCGATGAGGGCTGGGTAGAGCCCGGAGAGGATGCTCACCACGATGACGATGGCGAGCGAGACGACGAGGCTCGCCGTCCCGAGCTGCGGGACGAGGCTCGGGCCGGAGTAGAAGAAGTAGAGCTGGTCGCTCGTGGCCGGGATGCCGCCGCGCACGCGGATGAGCCAGACCACGCCGGCGCCGACCGCGGCCCCGGCCGCGCCGAACGCGAGCCCGACGGCCGCCGTCTCGAGGAGCAGCATCGCGAGCACGAACCGCTTCTGCGCCCCGATGGCGCGGATGGTCCCGATCTCCTTCACGCGCTGCAGGGTCGCCATCACCATGGCGTTGTTGATGATGACGAGCGCGACCGCGAAGATGATGAAGACGGCGGTGTAGAGGATGATGCGGGCGAGCGAGATGAACTGGCCCACGATCCCGGACGCCTGCTGCCAGTCCACCACCTTCATGTCGAGGTGCGCCGCGGCGAGCGCCCCCTTCACGTCGCGCAGGGTCTCCCGCAGGCGCGACGGGTCGTGCAGCGTCACCGCGGCGTTGAGCGCGACGCCGCCGTCGATCTCCTCCTGGGTCGAGGCGTGCGAGGCGAGCGCCGCGTCGGCCTTGCGCTGGGCGGCCCCCGCCAGCACCGGGTCCTCGATCCGGTCGGCGCGGACGGAGACGGCGGCGGGGGCGGCGGCCCCGAACAGCTCCGCCTCGGCGTTCTCGCGCGACACGTCGCGCGCGCCGGCGCTCTGCTTGATGGCGCGGATCTCGGCCGCCTTCTCCGGCGTCACGTAGCCGTACAGGTCGCGCCACGAGACGATGTCCATGAGGCTCATGATCCCGGCCAGCGCGGACTTCTCCAGGCCGCGGAACTCGACGAAGCCGTACACCTCGAGATTGACCGAGCTCATGTACCCGGACTTCGAGGGCGCCTTGATGGTGATGGTGTCGCCGAGGCGCACCATGTAGAGCTGCAGGAGCGGCGCCAGCTCTCGGTAGAAGATCGCGTACCGCCGGTCGAAGTTCGCGTCGTCGGTCGCGAACAGCTCGACCAGGAGATCGTGGAGGTCGGTCCGGGACGAGCCGAGCGCGCGCTGCAAGCGCTCGGTCGCGACGCCGGCCTGGATGGGGTCGAGCTGCAGGAGGATGTCGCGCGTCTGGCTCTGGTTCTCCTTGACCCAGCGCTGCAGCTCCTCGTCCTTCGCGATGCGCTTCCGGTTGATGTTGCGCGCGTCGCGGATCTTGTCGAGGCGGCGCGCCGTCTTGAGCTTGAGCCAGTCCTCGGCGTAGAGCTTCCCGAGCAGGATCCCGCGTTGCCCCTTCGGCACCGCCGTGCCCTCGACGATGCGCATGCGGTCGAACGCGCCCGGGTAGGCGTCGAGATCGGTGCCGGCGTACCGGATGAACGTGAACCCGCCCGAGAGCGATTGCGGCGCGATGCGGTTCTCCAGGAACTCGAGGCTGCCGAGCGGGTCCTGGTCGAAGCCGGCCCAGAACGCCTCGCCGGTGGAGCGCGCCAGGTCGGCGATCTCGCCGGCCCGCTCCTTGATGAGCTTCCCGTCCACGATGGCGCGCGCCTGGTGCAGCTCCTGCTGCAGCAGCGTCGTCATCCGGCGGACGTGCGCCTTGTGCGACGCGTAGCGCGCGGCGACGTCCGGGCTCGCGTCGCCCGCGAGGCGCGCCCGCACGTCGGCCCGCAGGCGCTCGAGCGCCACGTCGAACTCGTTCCCGGTCGCGACCATCGCCTGGTCGATCCCCATGGGGACGATGCTCTTCACGTTCGGGACCTTCTCGACGGCGCGCTTCACCGCCGCGAAGTCCTCGATGGGCTCGAGCTGCGACTCGCCCATCATCCCGCCGTAGAGCGCGAGGTCGTCCTTCGAGCGCGCCGAGTAGATCTGGAGCTGGCCCGCGAGGCTCCCCTGGACGCTGCCGCGCATGCCGCGATCGACGGTGTCGAGGAGCGAGCTGCCGATGACGACGAGCGCCGCCCCGAAGAGGATGATGCCGCCGACGATGAAGGTCTTCGCCTTGCTCGCGAAGAGGTTGCGGAAGGCGATCTGGAGGAGGACGCCGGCCGTCCCGATGCGAGAGCGCGCCGGCACGTCAGCGCGCTCCCGCCGCCGCCATCTCGGCCGCCGCCTCGCGCCCGACCACCTGCCCGTCCGCGATGCGCACGACGGCCGTGGCGTGCGCCATCACCTTCGGATCGTGCGTCGAGAAGATGAAGGTGGTCCCGTCCTTGCGGTTCATGTCCCGCATGAGGTTGATGATGTTCTCGCCGGTCTGCGAGTCGAGGTTCGCGGTCGGCTCGTCGGCGAGGACCAGCGCCGGCGCCGTCACGAGCGCGCGCGCCACCGCCACGCGCTGGCGCTGGCCGCCCGAGAGCTCGCTCGGGCGGTGGCGGGCGTGATCGCCGAGCCCGACCGCGTCGAGGAGGCCGCGCACGCGCCGGTCGCGGTCCTTGCGCCCGAGGCCGCCCTGGAGGAGCAGCGGGAACTCCACGTTCTGCAGCACGGACAGCACCTGCACCAGGTTGAAGGTCTGGAAGATGAACCCGATGCGGTGGAGCCGGAGCGAGGTCAGCGCGCGCTCGGAGAGGTCCTTCGTGTCCTTGCCGTCCACCAGGACGCGCCCGCCGGTGGGCGTGTCGACGCAGCCGATGAGGTTGAGGAGCGTCGTCTTGCCGCTGCCGGAGGGGCCGGCGACGGCGAGGAACTCCCCGCGGTGGATCTCGAGCGAGACGCCGCGCAGCGCGGGCACCTCGGTCTTGCCGAGCTTGTAGATCTTGGAGACGTCCTGGACGGCGACGATGGCTGGCATGGCACGACCTCGCTCGGGACCGGGACGAAAGGTGCTGCCTGACGGGCGAGCGCGTCAAGCGGGAACGGCATCGCGGGCGGGAGGTGCGGCTACTCGTCCTGCCGCGCCAGCGCGACCGCGTACCCGCCCGCCTCTTCCTCGACGGCGTGCACCGTGTAGGGCCGGCAGCAGACGGGGCAGTCCTCGACGTACGTCTGGACCTCGCCGCCTCCGGGGTCGACGAAGATGGTCACCCACTCGCCGCAGGAGGGGCACTGGACCTCGGAATCCATGCGGGCGTGGCTTATAGTCTCCTCGTGGCGAAGAAGCAGGGAAAGCAGCCGTTCCACGCGCCCTTCGCGGTCCTGAAGGAGCGCGTGGCGAAGGTCGCGCCGGCGCCGCGGCCGCCGCCCGCCGCTCGTCCGCCCCCTCCTCCTCCGCGCGAGGCGAGCGACGACGAGCTCTGGGCGAGCGCCGTGAGCGGCGTGGAGCCGCTCGTGGACGGGCACGGCCTCGCCGGCCCGCCGCCACCCTCGGCGGCGCCCGACAAGTTCTGGCACCCCGACCTCGACGCCATCCGTGCGCTCGAGGCGCTCGTCTCGGGCGAGGCGCCGTTCGATCTCGCCGACTCGGACGAGTTCATCGAGGGGCGGGTGCCCGGGCTCGACGCGGGGATCGTGCGCCGCCTCCGCCGCGGCGAGTTCGCGGTGCAGGGCCACATCGACCTCCACGGCATGACGCGCGACGAGGCGAAGGCCGCCGTCGACGCCTTCCTGAAGCAGGCGCGCAGCGCCGGGAAACGCTGCGTGCTCCTCGTGCACGGGCGCGGCATCCACTCGAAGGACCAGATGCCGATCCTGAAGGACGCGCTCAAGACGTGGCTCGCCACCGCGCGCTTCGGCCGCCACGTGCTCGCCTTCGCGACGGCGCGCCCCGCCGACGGCGGCGGGGGTGCGCTCTACGTGCTGCTCCGGCGCGCGGGGCGGTAGGAGCGCGAGTCCCTCACAGCTCCCGCGCGATGGCGCGCGCGGCGGCCGCGGGGTCGGGCGCATCACGGAGCGGACGGCCGAGGACGAGGACGTCGGCGCCGGCTCTCACCGCCTCGCGCGGCGTCGCGACGCGATTCTGATCTCCGAGCGCCACACCCGGGGGACGCACGCCTGGGATGACGAGGAGCGCGCCCGGACCGACCGCGGCGCGGACGGCGGCGACCTCGAGCGGAGAGCAGACGATGCCGCGGGCGCCCGCGTCCATCGCGAGCCGCGCCAGGCGCACCACCGCGTCCTCGGGCGGGCCGGCGACGCCCACGCGCGCGAGCGTCGCCGCGTCGAGGCTCGTCAGGACCGTCACGGCGAGGATGCCGACCTGGGGCCCGGCGCCGCGCACGGCGGCGCGGATCATCTCCGCCCCGCCGCTCGCGTGCACGGTGAGGAGGGAGGCGCCCGTGGCGGCCGCGCTGCGCGCCGCGCCCTCGACGGTGTTCGGGATGTCGTGGAGCTTCAGATCCAGGAAGACGGGCCGGCCGAGCGCCGCCGCCGCGCGCACGGCGGGAGCGCCCTCGGCCACGAAGAGCTCGAGCCCCACCTTGAGCAGACCGACCTCCGGCGCGATCGTGCGCGCGAAGGGCTCGGCGGCCGACCAGGTGGGAAAGTCGAGCGCGGCGCAGAGGCGATCGCGGTTGGTCATCGGACGAGGACGATACTACGCCTTTCCCATCTGCATCCGCCCCACCACACGGAGCACCGCCTCCGCCTCGTCGCGCGGCAGCACGTTCTTCACCTCGAAGAGCGCGAAGGCGAGGAACCCGTCGAGCGCCTCGAGCGCGGCTGCGCGCGCGGCCGCGCCGACGTACAGGCCGCTGCTGCTCACGTTGACGAGCACGCGCGCCACGTCGAGGTCGCCCTCGCCGTCGAGCCGCACGCCCTCGAACAGCTCGCGCTGCCGCGGCGGGAGCCGGTCGAGGTAGCCGTTGAGGCGCTCGCGCGCGTCGGCGCTCGCCTGGCGGAGTGGGGCGTAGAGCCGCTTGAAGATGCGCCGGTAGCTCTCGAAGGCGCCGCCGCCCGTGGGAGGCGCGACGGGCGGGGGCGTCAGGGCCGGCGCGGGCGGCGCGGCCGCGGCCGGTGGCGGGCCCTCGAGCGGGGCGACGAGCCGCGCGCGGACGAGCGCCGCGGCGGCGCGCACGCCGTCGTACGTCGAGAGCTGCGCCTCGGCCATCGCGGCGCGGAGCGGGCGCCCGTCCGCGAGCGAGAGGAGGCGCGCGGCGCGGAAGTCGAGGTCGGGGCCGCCGACGACGATCCGCCGCAGCGCGGCCCCGAGATCGGGCACCTCGGCGGCCTGGAGCGTCTCCAGCTCCTCGCCGCGGCGCACTCCGGCGAGCAGGAGGTCGCGGGTGCGCTCCGGGAGCTTCACCGCGTTCCGCTCGTCGTGCGGCCCGGCGCGGAAGACGAAGTCGCCCTCGCGCTCGTGGAAGCACCCGAGCACGATCTCGCGCACCTGCCGGACGATGCCCTCGTAGATCTGCGCCGAGGTGAGGAGCCCCTCGTCCACCAGCACCTGCCCGAGTGGCCGGCCCGCCCCGACGAGGCGGCTCGCGCGGTCGAGATCGGGAAGCGGCAGGACGCCGCTCCGCCACAGGACGGGGCCCAGGCGATCGGCGGGATCGCTCGACGAGGCGAAGACGACCTGCCCCTCGCGGAAGGCGATGGCCTTCCGGCGGAGCTGCCCCGGCGGGGCGCCGCGCGCCTCGCGCTCGCTGCCGGACGAGAGGAGCAGCATCCCGGAGCGCAGCGTGCTCGCGACGAGCTGCGCCACCTCGCCGAACGAGAGCGCCGCGAGGGATCCGGCGAACCAGCTCCCCTCCTTCCTCGAGGGCGAGACGAGGGCGAAGCTGCCGCGGAGCGTGACGACGTCGACCTCGTCGCCGTGGGCGACGCCGATCGCCTCGGCGTCGCGCCGCGAGAGCGTCACCGCGTCCTCGGGACCTACCGACAGCTTTGCGCGCATGCGCGCCTTCCTCCCCCGCTATACCACCTCGGCCGCGACCAGCGCCGCCGCCTTCGCGGCGACCTCGGCGACGGTGACGAGCGCGACGTCCTTCCCGCGGCGGAGCTTCCACTCCACCTTGCCCTCGGCGAGCCCCTTGCGCCCCACCGCGATGCGGATGGGAATGCCGACGAGGTCGGCGTCCTTGAACTTCACGCCCGCGCGCTCGTCGCGGTCGTCGTAGAGCACGTCGAGGCCGGCCTTGGCGAGCGCCGCCGCGACCTCCTCGGCGGCCTTCGCGAGCTCGGGCTCCTTGCCCAGCGTGAGCACGGTCGCGTGGTAGGGCGCGATGGAGAGCGGCCAGATGATGCCGTCGTCGTCGTGGTGGAGCTCGATGGCGGCGGCGAGGATGCGCTCGACGCCGATGCCGTAGCTGCCCATGACGATGGGCGTCTCGCTGCCGTCCGCCTTGAGGACGCTCGCCTTCATCGAGACCGAGTACTTCGTCCCGAGCTTGAAGATGTGCCCGACCTCGAGCGCCTTGAACACGTCGAGCGTGCCGTCGCAGCGCGGGCAACCCTCGCCCGCCTTCACGGTGCGCAGGTCCGCCAGCTTGCCGTGCGCGAGGACGTCGCGCGCCACGTCCACGCCCCTCAGGTGGAAGCCGTCCTCGTTCGCGCCCGTCACCATCCCGGTGCGCCCCTCGAGCGTGCGGTCCACGTAGACGGGCGCCTTCTCGAAATCGACCGCGCCGAGCGAGCCGGCGTGAGCGCCCATGAGCGGCGCGATCTCGTCGGCGGCCGCCGGGCGCACGTCGCTCGCCCCGGTGGCGGTCTGGAGCTTCGCCTCGTTGAGGTCGTGGTCGCCGCGCACGACGGCCAGCACGGGCTTTCCGTCCGCGACGTAGACGAGCGTCTTGAGCTGCCGCCTCGCGCCGACGCCGTACGGCTGGCGCTGGAGCGCCTCGATGGTGAGGACGCCCGGGGTCGCGAACTTCTCCGGCCTGGGCAGCGAGGGGGCGTCCGTCTCGGCCGGAAGGCGCGAGCTGGCGGTCTCGGTGTTCGCCGCGTAGCGGCACTTCGGGCAGGCGGCGACGAGGTCCTCGCCCGCGTCGGTGCGCACCATGAACTCCTGCGAGCCCGAGCCGCCCATGGCGCCCGAGTGCGCCTGCACGACGACGAAGTCGAGCCCGCAGCGGGAGAAGATCTTCTCGTACGCGCGGCGCTCGTCCTCGTACCGCGCGTCGAGGCCGGCCTGGTCCACGTCGAAGGAGTAGGCGTCCTTCATCGTGAACTGCCGCACGCGCAGGAGCCCCGATTTCGGACGCGGCTCGTCGCGGAACTTGGTCTGGATCTGGTACCAGACCTGGGGCAGCTGCCGGTAGCTGCGCAGCTCGTCGCGCGCGATGGCCGTGAAGACCTCCTCGTGCGTCATGCCGAGGCCGTAGTCGCCGCCCTTGCGGTCCTTCAGGCGGAACATGTTGTCGCCCATCACCTCCCAGCGGCCCGACTCCTTCCAGATCTCCGCCGGGTGCAGCGCGGGCAGGTAGAACTCCTGCCCGCCGATGGCGTTCATCTCCTCGCGGATGATGGCCTCGATCTTCGTGAGGCTGCGCTTCGCGAGCGGCAGGTAGTCGTAGATACCGGCGCCTAGCTGGCGGATGAAGCCGGCCCGGACGAGGAGCTTGTGCGAGGCGACCTGCGCGTCGGCGGGCGCCTCCTTGAGGGTCGGGATGAAGAGGTGGCTCGTGCGGGCGACGTGCATGGTCGGGGGTTATACCGCACGCCCCGCGGCGGCACAGCGCCGGACGCGCAGCGCTCTCGCGGGAGGGCTGGGGCGCTGTCGCGCGGGTGCTGGCGGCCGCGGCCCGGACGCGCCGAGATGGCGCGAGGCGCGCAGTCACCCGTGATCACACGCTTTTCCCCTTACCCAGCGTCATTTCCGCCTTACCCTTTCCGCCTTACCCAGAGTCATTTCGAAACGACTCTGGGTAAGGTAGTCGGGGCAGAGTCGTCCCCGGCAAACGACTCAGGGTCGGGCGCTCAGGGTAGGGCGCTACCGGCCGCTACGATGTCTTCTTCGCCCGCTCCTCGGAGATGCGCGTCGCCTCGTCCACGAGCGCGTCCTCGAGCTCCTCGGCCTTCATGCGCTTCACGATCTGGCCGTTCTTGAAGAGCAGCCCCACGCCCTTGTGGCCGTAGGCGACACCGACGTCGGCCGCGGTCGCCTCGCCCGGGCCATTCACCTCGCAACCCATGACGGCGACGTTGACCTCGCCCTTGAGGAGCGACAAGCGCTGCTCGACGCGCTCCGCGATCGGGATCATCGCGACCGAGCAGCGGCCGCAGGTAGGACAGGCGGTGAGCGTCGCCCCGCCGAACTTGAGGCCGAGCGACTTGAGCAGGACGCGCGCGACCTTCACCTCCTCCACCGGGTCGGCCGCCAGGGACACGCGGATGGTGTCGCCGATGCCGTCGGCGAGCAGGATGCCCATGCCGGCGGCGCTCTTCACGGCCCCGGAGAGGAGCGTGCCCGCCTCCGTGATGCCGAGGTGGAGCGGGTACTCGAACCGCTCGGCGAAGAGCCGGTTCGCGCGCACCGTCATCGCGACGTCGTGCGCCTTCAGCGAGACCTTGATCTCGCGGTACCCCTCGTCTTCGAGGAACGCGATGTGGCGGGCGGCGCTCTCGACCATGCCCTCGGCGGTGGGCCACCCGTGCTTCTCGACGATGTCCTCCTCGAGCGATCCCGCGTTCACGCCGATGCGGATGGGCACGCGCCGCTCCCGGGCCGCCTTCACCACCTCGCGGACGCGCTCGGGCGAGCCGATGTTGCCCGGGTTGAGGCGAATGCAGTGGATGCCGGCCTGGAGCGCCGAGAGCGCGAGGCGGTAGTCGAAGTGGATGTCGGCGACGAGCGGCACCGGCGTGCCGCGCACGATCTCGGCGAGCGCCGCCGCGGCCTCCGCGTCCGGGACCGCCAGGCGCACGAGGTCCGCCCCCGCCGCCGCGAGCGCCCGCACCTGCGCGAGCGTCGCCGCCGCGTCGCGGGTGTCGGTCGTCGTCATGGACTGCACCGCGATCGGGGCGCCGCCGCCCACCTGCACCGCGCCGACCTGGACTGGCCGGGTGCGGCGCCGCTCCGAGATGGCGGTGATCCCCTGGTGGTCGTAAGCGCCCATGTCGAAGCTCCCCTGAAAACGAAAGGAGCCCGCCACGGTCGCGGCGGGCCCCTCCCTGTTAATGCGCGCAGCGAGCTTCCGCCAAGGGACCGGCGCCTACTTCCTCGCCAGCTCCTGGTCGATGATCGACTTGAACTCCTCGAACGGCTGCGCGCCCGAGAGCTGGTACCCGTTCACGAAGAACGCCGGCGTGCCGGTCACGCCCACCTTCTCGCCGGCCTTCTTGTTCGTCTCGACGACCTTGGCCTTGTCGCCCGAGTCGAGGCACTTGTCGAACTTGCCCTGGTCGAGGCTCAGGTCCTTCGCGTAGCCCTTCAGCGCGACCGGCTCGAGCGCCTTCTGGTTCGCGAACAGCTTCTCGTGCATCTCCCAGTACTTCCCCTGGTCGCCGGCGCAGTGCGCGGCCTCGGCGGCCTTCTCGGCCTGCGGGTGGAAGGGCAGCGGGTAGTCGCGGTAGACGACGCGGACCTTCCCGTCGTAGGCCTTCAGCACCTTCGTCACCGTCTCCTCGGCGCGCGAGCAGTAGGGGCACTGGAAGTCGGAGAACTCCACGATGGTGATGGGCGCGCTCGAGGCGCCCTTCGACGGCCCCTCCGCGGCGACCTCGACGCGCGGGGGCTTCAGCGTCACCTCGACGTTCAGCTCCTTCTTGAGCTTCTCGACGAAGGCCTGCGTCGCCGCCTGCACTGCCGGGCGCTCCATGTACTGGGCGATCTGCTCCTTGATCTGCTCGAACGGCGGCAGCGGCTGCTTGGCCGACTGCTCGTCGTAGAACTGCTTCATCTCGGCGTCGCTCGGCTTCTTGAGCTTGTCGGTCACCTCGCGCTTCCAGAGCACCTCGGGGGTGGTGCTCTCCGCCTTCGCCTTCTGCTCCACGAGCTTGCGGACGAGCAGCTGGTCGAGCGCCTGCTTGCGCTGCTCGTACATCTGGGCGTCGAGCTCGGCGGCCGTGATCGTCCCTCCGTTCCAGCGCGCGACGGGCGCGCCCGGATCGGCGGTCTTGGCCTCGGAGGTGGACGGCTTCTGGCAGGCGACGGCCAGGGCGAGGGTGATCATCCCGATGACGAAGCGTGACATGGTGCTCCCGAAGAGTTGAGACGGCGTTTCGAGCGCGCGATTGTCGATGATAAACACTCGGACCGTCAACGCATTTCCGGCCGCCTTTCCGTCAAGCGCGGCGAGCACTTGGAGACCGCTGCACCGTCCCGGTGCCGGGAGGTACTCACGGGGCGTCCTCCCGCGGGAGGGCGAGCCGCGCGGCGGAGCCGTCCATGACATTCCGCCGCGAAGCCGCTAAAGAGAGCCACCTCCTTGGAAGGCAATCCCGACATGGCCCAGCACGAGCGACTCGTCATCATCGGTTCCGGCCCCGCCGGCTACACTGCCGCCCTCTACGCGGCGCGCGCGAACCTCTCGCCCCTCCTCTTCGAGGGCATGCAACCCGGCGGGCAGCTCACCATCACGAGCGACGTCGAGAACTATCCAGGGTTTCCGGAGGGCATCCTCGGCCCCGAGCTCATGGAGAAGATGAAGAAGCAGGCGGAGCGTTTCGGGACGCGCTACCTGCTCGGCGACGTGACTCGCGTCGACTTCTCGCGCCGGCCCTTCCAGCTCTGGCACGACGATCACCTCTACACCGCCGATGCCGTCATCATCGCGACCGGCGCCTCGGCCAAGTGGCTCGGCATCGAGAGCGAGACGCGATACCGCGGCAAGGGCGTGTCGGCCTGTGCCACCTGTGACGGCTTCTTCTTCCGCGGGGTGGAGATCGCGGTCGTGGGCGGCGGCGACACCGCCGTCGAGGAGGCGACCTTCCTCACGAAGTATGCGACCAAGGTGACCATCGTGCACCGCCGCGGCGAGCTGCGCGCCTCGAAGATCATGGCCGAGAAGGCGAAGAAGAACCCGAAGATCGCGTTCGCCTGGAACAGCGCCGTGGACGAGGTGCTCGGCGACGGCAGGACGGTGACGGGCCTCCGCCTCAAGAGCACGATCGACGGCACGAAGCGCGAGCTGCCGGTGAAGGGGCTCTTCATGGGCATCGGGCACGAGCCCAACACCGCGCTCTTCAAGGGCCAGCTCGAGATGAACGAGGTGGGGTATCTCAAGATCGCGTCGCCCTCGACGGCCACGAGCGTCCCGGGCGTCTTCGCGGCGGGTGACGTGGCCGACCCGAGCTACCGACAGGCGGTGAGCGCCGCCGGGACGGGCTGCATGGCCGCCATCGACGCAGAGCGGTGGCTCGGCGAGCACGCCACCGAGAAGTGGGACTGATTCCGCATGCCACTTGAACTGACGCTCGAGATGGGGGGTGCGGGGGGAGAGTTTCTCCCCCCGCTAGAGGCGCCGCAAGGCGCCGGATCTCAGCTCACAGCGGCGGCTGTGACGCTGGGGAATCACATGAAGTGCCCGCCGCTGTGAGTTGGTAGGGCGCGCTCTCCGCGGCGTCGCGGTCCGCCCCCGCGGCGAGCTCGCGCACCGCGCTCGCGTACAGCTCCTCGAAGACGTGGAACACCGGCGCCCTCGCGCGCTGAGTGAGCACCGGCACCTCGTCGAGGCGCAGCCG
>DASWDS010000535.1:0-6253 GCA_036395165.1 Anaeromyxobacteraceae bacterium
GCCGTGTCGTCGTCGCGCAGGAGGTCCGCCGCCCTCGCCATCCTGCGGACGGCACCCGGCGCGAGCGCCTCCAGCACCGGGACGAGCTCGGCACGGATCCGGTTGCGGAGAAAGCGCGGCGAGGCGTTCGTCGGGTCGTCACGCCATGTGAGCCCGCGCTCACGCAGGTAGGCCAGCACCTCGCGCCGCGACCGGTCGATGAGCGGGCGGATCACGGCGCCCCGGCGCGGCGGGATGCCCGCCAGCCCCCGGGCGCCGGCGCCCCGCAGGAGCCGATGCGCGAGCGTCTCCGCCTGATCGCCCACCGTGTGTCCGGTCGCGATGCGGTCGGCGCCGCAGCGCGCCGCCGCCGTGCGCAGCGCCGCGTAGCGCGCGCGCCGCGCGGCCGCCTGGACGCCCGACGCGCCGGAGACCTTCACCTGCGCCCGCTCGAGCGGCACGCCCAGGCGCGAGCACAGCTCGGCACAGTGCGCGCCGTCCTCGACGCTCGACGCGCGGAGCTGGTGATCGACGTGGCAGGCGTGGACCGACGCGAGGGCTCCCGCGTCCCGGAGCGCGGTCAGCGCGGCCAGGAGCGCGGTGGAGTCGGGCCCGCCCGATGCGGCGACGAGCACGCGCGCGCCCGGACGGACGAGCGCGCGACGGCGGATGGTGTCGAGCACCATCGCCTCGAAGTGGTGGAGTCGGGAGGGACGCAAAGGGTAGCCGTGGTTTTTATAGCGCCAGTCGCGCACCGCGGACATAGGACCAAGGCAGGCGCGAGCTTGATCCAGCGCAGGAGGGATTTCGCGGGTGTGCGAAGGGGTCCAGGGCTCCCCCCGCGGTCGGGGTTCCCCAGCCGCCCAGTTGCCATTCGCGAGCGGGAATGAGATGTTGGGGGCCGGCGTTGTAAGGGCCGAAGATTCGCTTTCTCGTAGTGTGTGGCGCTGGGCCTAGGGGTCCCCCCCCTCCCCCTCTGGGCCCACCGAGGAGCCGGCAGAAATGCCGGCTCCTCACTTTTTTCTGCCCCCGAGAAAGGTTCGCACCCCGAAGAGCGCCTCATCGCGGGGGCGATGCCGGCGCATGTTTTCGCCCGCCGTGAAGGGCGAAGCCTCGCCGCGGCGCGGCGCCTACATGTGCGGTCGGCACCTCGGAAACTTGACCGATCGCCCTAGGTTCACGTACAAGCTACCGAACTTTCCCACCCCGGATGGAGGGGCGATGCCCGGCACCGACAAGCGAAAGCAGTCCCTGTATTTCCCCGAGGACATGCTGAACGAGATCCAGGCCGAGGCGAATCGGCAGGATCGATCGCTCTCGTGGATCGTCCAGCAGGCGTGGCGGATCGCGCGGACCGAGATCATGCGCTTCCCCTCCGTGAACGACGTCCTGTCGGGCGTTGCTCGCGAGGACGAGCGCGAGGAGAAGGGCTCGTAGTCTCCCGCCAGCCTGCTCCCGGATGACGCGCTCCACGGCGCCCGGCTCCCTGGGCCCGCATAGGGCCGACGACGATCCGGCGTTCGCTGACGATGGTCCTGCCGAGGTCGGCACCGCCGATCTCCTCACCGACTTTCCCGACGCCGGTGAACCACCCGGCCGCCCTCCCCGCCGCGGCGTCCCCACCTGGCTCAAGCTCGCAGGCATCGCCGTGGCGGCCGCGGCCGTCCTCGCGGTCGTGCTCGCCTACCGCAGCCATCAGGAGCGGCGCATCATCGCGATCTCCATCGCGCGCGCCCAGCAGCTCGTCCGCTCCGACACCTGGCTCGGGTATCACGAGGCCGCGGCGCTCCTCGCGGTGCGCGCCGCGAAGGCCGATCCCCTCGAGGCGGGCTCGCTGCGCGCCTTCGCCCTCGCCATGCTTGCGGCCGACTACCGCGACCGCGCCGCCGCCGCCGAGGCGAGCGCCGCGCTCGTCGAGCCGGGGCGAGCGGCCCGCGTCCCATTCCACGCCCAGCTCGCCACCGCCGCGCTCGCGCTCGGCGACGGCCAGGCCGGGACGGCGCTGGAGTACGCCGGCCGCGCTGGCGAAGGAGCGCTTCCCGAGGTGCTGGCAGCGCGGATCGCGCTGCTCGCGGGGAATTCCACGGTCGCCAGCGAGGCCGTCGATCGCGCGCTCGCCGTCGACCCGAACCTCCCGGTGGCGCTCGCCCTCCAGGGCGACCTGCTCCGTCGAAGCGGCCGCGCCTCGCACGCCCGCGCGGCGTACGAGGCGGCCCTCGCCTCCTCTGCCAAGGCCCTCGAGGCCGGGCTCGCGGGATCCCCGGCGCGCGCCGCTAGGGCGCCTCACGCGCGCGCTGCGCTCGGCCTGGCCAAGCTCGCGCTCTCGCGCGACACGCCCTCCGAAGGGGCGACGGCGCCGCTCGGGAGCCTCGTGGACGACGGGGCCGGCACACCCCAGGTCGAGCGCGCCCGCGCCGCCCTCTACCTCTCCGCGCTCCAGGCGCGCGCCGGGGATCGCCCGGGTGCCGCCGCGACGGTGGACAAGGCGGGCTTGACGGGCGACCTGCGCGCGTGGCTCGAGCGTGCGTCGGGACAGCTCGAGATCGAGCGAGGGCGGTACCGCGTTCCGGACGGCGTGCCCACGGTCCTGCTCTCGGCGAGCGATGACGATCCCTATGTCCCACCGCCGCCTCCGCCGCCCGCGGCGGCCGCGCCGCCGAAGCAGGTCATCCACGGCTTCAAGGTGCATCCCGTCGTGAAGAAGGCGAAGCAGGGCTCGCGCGCCAAGCTGGCGAAGAAGAAGGTCTCGAAGGCCTCCAAGAACAAGAAGCCCACCAAGAAGAGGCCGCGCGCCACCTGAGCGGTTCGAGCGGTGAGCGCGCGAGGCCCGCCCGCGTCACCGCAGGCGGGCCGGTCATGCTGAAGGTCGCCTCCTCAGGAGATCGGGCGAACGTTCGCGGCCTGGAGCCCCTTCGGCCCCTTCTTGACCTCGAACTCCACCTTCTGGCCCTCCGCGAGGGTGCGGAAGCCTTCGGACTGGATCGCGGTGTGGTGGCAGAAGACGTCCTCGCCACCGCCGTCTTGCTGGATGAACCCGAAGCCCTTCGCGTCGTTGAACCACTTCACGGTACCCGTCGCCATCTCTTCTCTCTTCCTGCGTTTTCTTGCACTCGGGTGGAGTCATCGCCGCCCGGTCCGCACACGCCTCCGGCGCGGACGCGACAAACTTAAGGATCTCTCTCGCGTCGCGTCGATGCCCGACCGGACGGTCGTCGTCCGGCCAGGGGGCGGACGCTCTCTCCGCCTCAAGCCTCGCGCGCGCGTCCTGCTCGACCTCCGCGCAGCCGCGGCAGCGGTGGCGCGAGGCCTGCACGACCTCCAGGCCGAAGCCGCACGTTCGTGCGGCACGACAGCGGCCCGGGCCAGCTCCGGCGGCACGGCTGCCTGTCGTAGAGGCACACGTTTGCTCGGTTCATGGGCAGGCAGGCCTTCCGACCCATCCGCTGCCCAGTAAATAGGCCGGTCCCTGCACGGCACACGTGCTGCACGGGGCATGGCATCCCATCGAACTGGAGGATTCGTGAGAAAGATCCTTGCCTCGACGCTCGTGGCCCTCGCCCCCGCCGCCGCCCTCGCCTCGACGCCAGGACAGGTGGACTCGGGCGACACCGCCATCGTCCTCGTCAGCGCGGGCCTCGTCCTGCTCATGACGCCGGGCCTCGCCTTCTTCTACGGTGGGCTCGTCCGCGCCAAGAACGTCGTGCACACGATGATCCTGTCGCTCGTGTGCATGGCGCTGGTCGGCGTCCTCTGGGCTCTCGTCTCCTACAGCCTCGCATTCGCGCCGGGCCCCGCGGGCCTCGACCGCTTCATCGGCGGGCTCTCCTTCCTCGGCCTCCGCGGCGTGGGCGGCGAGGTGGCGAAGGACCTCGCGCCGACGGTGCCCCACGCCGCGTTCATGCTGTTCCAGGCGATGTTCGCCGTGATCACGCCGGCGCTCATCTCCGGCGCCATCGTGGAGCGCGTGCGCATCAAGGCGTTCGTGCTCTTCGTCGGGATCTGGAGCATCGTCGTCTACGCGCCCGTCGCGCACTGGGTCTGGGCGCCCGGCGGCTGGCTGCGCCAGCTCGGCGCGCTCGACTTCGCGGGCGGCACGGTGGTGCACATCAACGCCGCGGCCGCCGCGCTCGTCTTCGCGATCGTGCTCGGCAGGCGCCGCGGCCTCAAGCAGCCGTCGGTTCTCCCGCACAACGTGCCCTTCGCCATCCTGGGCGCCGGTCTCCTCTGGTTCGGCTGGCTCGGCTTCAACGGCGGCAGCGCGCTCGCCGCGAACGGGCTCGCGGCGTACGCCTTCTCGAACACCTTCTTCGCGCCCGCCGCCGCGGCGCTGGCGTGGGGCCTCGCCGAGCTCTTCTTCTTCCACGGCAAGATGTCGGGTGTCGGGCTCGCCTCGGGCGCGGTGGCTGGCCTCGTCGCGGTGACGCCCGCCGCCGGCTTCATCACGCCGCTCGCGGCGCTCGGTCTCGGCGCGGCCGCCGGCATCGCCTCCCTGCTGGCCGTCCGCTTCCGCCCGCGGCTCGGGCTGGACGACTCCCTCGACGTCTTCGCGGTCCACGGCGTCGCCGCGACGCTGGGCGCGCTGCTCACCGGCGTCCTCGCGACGAAGGCCGTGAATCCCGACGGCGCCGACGGCAGCCTGCACCTCCTGGGCGTCCAGGCCGTGGGCGTCCTCGCGACCTACCTCTGGTCGGGCGGCCTCTCCTACGGGATCATGAAGCTCGTGGACCTCGTCACCCCGCTCCGCGCCCTCGAGCAGGACGAGTGGGGCGGCATGGACATCGCGGAGTCCGGCGAGCGCGCGTACATCACGGCCGACGAGTCGGCGTTCGGGCAGCGTGCGGAGCCCGCGCCGGCGCACGCCCATGAGTTGCAGCGCGCGGCCGCGAAGTAGCGCGGAGATCGCTGGACATTCCCCAGGCCCGCCCTTGCTCCGGGGCGGGCCTCGTCGTTTGCTCGCGCCGGGCGCAGCGGCATGCGCGCGCGGCGAGCACGCGCCGTCGCCGCGCCGTGCGCGTCGCGACGCCGCGCCCGAGAAACACCGCGAATCCGCGGCCGTGCCGAGCGAGCGCGCGCTCGGCACGCGCGCTGCAAATCGCCCCGGGCATCCGCCGAACCTCACACCTTCAGGAGAACCTCCCGATGAAGAAGGCCCTCCACGCGCTCGTGGTGTCGTCGCTGCTCGTCTCCGCCACGGCCGCTCACGCGACCTCGTCCACCACCTTCTGGACGCCCGCCACCACCTACGTCCAGCCGTACCTCGTGCCGCACGTCACCTACGACACCTACGTCGCCGAGCAGTCGGGCTTCCAGAACGACTACGGCCTCACCATCGGCTTCCTGCCGTTCGAGAAGCTGCAGGGCGAGCTCGGCATCGACTCGTTCATGCCGGGTCTCGCCAAGTCGAACCTGTACCTGAACGGCAAGCTCGCGCTGCCCGAGGGCGCCTTCGGCGAGTACTTCCCCGGCATCTCGGCCGGCATCCTCGGCGTCGGGTTCAAGACCGACGCGAGCAACTTCGACATCCTGCACGCCGAGATCGGCAAGACCTTCCCCCTCATCGGCAACCTCGTCGTGGGCGGCTACTACGGCCTCAACGACAAGCTCATGATCAGCTCCGATCTCAAGAAGGAGCAGTCCGGCTTCCTGGCCGCCTGGACGAGCCCGGACATCGTCCTCAACCTGCCGGGCCTGAACAAGATCACGCTCATGGCGGACGTCCAGACCGGCAAGAACGCGTTCGGCGCGGTGGGCGGAGGCATCGGCCTCTACTTCACGCCGTCGATCGACATCCTCACCGGCCCGGTCTTCTTCTTCGACTCCAACGCGACCACGCAGCTCGCGGGGCCGGGGCTCGCGCCCGGCGTGAACCGCCCGAGCATGCTCTGGACCGTCCAGCTCGACATCGACTTCGACCTGAGGCCCGCCAAGCCGGCCGCCGCGCCGGCAGCCGCCGCGACGCCCGAACCGGCCAAGTCGTAGCCCTGCAGATGCGTCCGGGAGGAGGGGCGGGCTGCATCCCGCCCCTCTTTCCATTTTGACGCCGGAGAGCCCCTCCGGCACGATCCGCAGCCTCGCAGTGAAACAAGGGAGGACACTCAACGTGAAGACCATCAGGACGCTCGTCGCCGCCACTCTCCTGCTGCCCCTCGCCGCGCTGGCCCAGACGCCGGCCGCCCCCGAGCCGCCGAAGCCGCCGCCGTGGTACAGCACGGTCACCTTCGGCGGGTTCGTGGACGCCTTCTACCAGGCGCGCCTCGACGCGGCCCAGGACGCG